>CAVJCN010000357.1:0-2777 GCA_963647945.1 Absicoccus sp.
GGTCAAGACGGTCGTCCCCTGGCAGCTCGGAGTATGCAGTTTCCCACTTTTCAGCGTCGGCAATACGGGAATTTTTTTTCTTGATCTCGTAGCCAAACTTATCATTCAAAAACTTGTATAGAAATATCTGAGTAATGACCTTGTACTCGTTGCCGTCGTTTCCCATGCCATAATTGTGGCAGACCGCTTTCAAGTCATCGATCAGTTTATAGGTTTGTGTCTTTATATCCATTGGTTTCCTTCTCCTTATGCAGCAGGGTATGTCTCTCTATATTGTTCGAGATATTGCTTTGTAATCCTACTCTGAATAAAAACTCTGTCCTCTCTGGAGTTGA
Organism: Absicoccus sp.; assembly: GCA_963647945.1. Taxonomy (GTDB): domain Bacteria; phylum Bacillota; class Clostridia; order Peptostreptococcales; family Anaerovoracaceae; genus CAG-238. Next base: position 336 of record CAVJCN010000357.1, read on the forward strand.
CAACACCCAAGGTGTCCATTCCGGTTTTAATCTCCGTCATAACCGTCTGCTCAAAATAGGCATCCTTTTTCAGAATGTCGTTGCGGTCATAAACCTTACGGTCTATGTCACTCTTTATGGTCATCAACGCAGTAACAATGCTTTCGTCATATTCAGAAAGCAGGACGGGTTTACCTGTACTTTTGCGCTTCGTGTTTTCTTCACGGATTCGCTTGTGGACACGGGCAAACTTTGCATCACCGTTATAGCGTCTCAACAGAGCTGAATTCTTTTTCTGTAGCTCTGCCAGCTTTTGAAGTAGCTCATCCATAGCCTTAGAGTAGGAGTTGAATTCATCCATGTTCTGAGGGGTGAAGCCATGCTCATGGAACCGGGCATGGAACGCTTCTCTCAGCGTGATGTACTCCGGATCTTCTGGGTCGATATTTTCCGAGAATTTTCTCACCATTTTTTGAAGCTTTTCATTAAGCTCTATGCCGCCGGATGCCATCTTCAATTCCTCTTCACCAATTTTGCTGAAATTGAAGGTGATGTCCTGCATAGCTTCATTAACCATAATGCGCGTTGCATCGTCATCAGCAAAAGCTTCACGCTGGTTGATGATGTTAATGTGGCGTTGCACCTCGGAGAGGATATCTTTCAGGCGAGAAACCTCGAAATTCGCAAATGCAGCTTTCAGGTCATCATCGCCGAAGGTTCTCACGATGTTACAGCAGTCACGCACTTCAATCAGTGCTTTTTTCAAATCAAGAAGAACTGACTTGTCCTCAATGGTTGAAATCTCTGTGCTGAAATCCTCTGCATTATCAAGAGGATAATCAAAAAGAACTTGTCGAGCCTTTTGCATACGCTGAATCAGCTCAGCAGGGTCTTCCATAACCTGAGCCAAGATATTGATCTCGTTTCCTTCACCGACTTCGTCAGGATCATTGAACTTGTTAAGCTCTGCAAGGTATGCGGCATTCGTCTCGTCAAAATTCTTTCTGATATCAGCGAAATCGATGATGTATCCATACCGATTATTCTTGTACGGTCTGTTGACACGAGTGATTGCCTGAAGAAGATTGTGGTCTCTGAGCTTACGTCCGAAATAGAGCCGCTTCAATCTCGGAGCATCAAACCCGGTAAGCAGCATATTGTACACGATGAGCATATCGACCTTGAAGTTGTCCTTAAAGTCGGTAATGACATTTTCACGGGTATCCTTGTCATCGCTATCATATAGAATAAGCCCAACTTTGAAATGGCTCTTGCTGGACGCATCTTTATTCAGCTCATTTTGAATCTCGTCGAAATACGCAAATAATCGGCGAGCCTGCTCACTTGTCTCGCAAATGACCATTCCACCTAATGTATCATCTCCACGAATAATCCGGAACCGCTTCAAGTCGGTGATGATATACCGGAGAAGCTCTTTTACATAGTTCGGATGTTCAATAATATCGTCCTTTTTAACATCTTTCTTTTGTACAAGGTTCTCAAGAGAATGGTAGATTTCCTCCAGCTTCTCCTTGTAGGAAGTCTCGATGTCCTCTCGAATGATTTTTAAGGTATAACCATCCTGGACGGACTTGTCGTAATAGTATGTATGCAGATAGTTTCCGAAAACACGCCATGACTCACGCTCACTCTTCAGGAGTGGCGTTCCGGTCAAGGCTATCTTTATGGAGTTAGGGTCTGCATCGAACAAATTAGCAAGGAAGGAGCCTTCCGGTTTGTATCCACGGTGTGCCTCATCTATGATAAAGACTCGTTGCAGATTAGTCGCATAAGCGGGCAGGACAACCTTATCCTGCCGTTCTTCGAAGCGTTGAATATTAACGACGGTAATTTCAGGCTCTCCGGTCGTTCCTTCCTGAGATTGATTCGTCCTGAATTGCTCCATTAACTCTGCTCTGGAGCTTGCAGTTTTGACAACCAGACCTCTGGCTGCAAATTCCTCTTTGGACTGCTTCATGAGATCAAGACGGTCAACTATGAAGTAGAACTTCGTCACCTTGTTGATGCTTGCAAAATAATCAGTAAGCACATAGGAAAGATGGAAAGACAAAGCTGTCTTGCCACTTCCTTGCGTATGCCAAATAATTCCAGAGGTCGTACCTTCAGAAATGCGCTCACGAACAATCATCGCAGCAAAAAACTGCTGATAGCGCATGATGTGCTTCTGGTCGATTTGCTCGATTGTGCCATCATCCAACTCTTTCGTCTTATGGTAATAGGTGATGCCGTACTTGAGCAGGAAAAGAAGCCTTTCCGGGCTGCACATCGATGTGATCACACGGTTTGTCGGAGTCGTTGTCTGTAAGTTGGTTTGATATTCTGGGCTTGTATGAATGACCTGATTGTTAAATTCAGAAAGAATCTGCTTCTCAACTTCAGGGTCAATATCCTTGTAGGGGAAATCTCTGTTATATGATGCTACATTGAGGTTCAGCGGATTTT
>CAVJCN010000358.1:0-2760 GCA_963647945.1 Absicoccus sp.
TTTATAACCACCGCAAGGATTGATTTCAGGCGTTTTTTGCCGTTTTCCAGAGTTTCTGTTTCCACATCTGTCGCTCTGCACATAAGTCGGAGCTCCACACCCAGATTTTCCAGCAGTCTGCGCACCGCAGGTTCTACCATCGCCACATCATAAAAGCTGGCGTGTTCATGCCCCGGGAAATCAACGTTCTTATGAAGACTGAGTCTGTCTGTAATTTCAAAAAGCTCCGTCGCCCCCAGGGCAATATTTTCTTCGGCAGCGGTAAACCTGCCGTTATTTCGCATGATTCCGCCCACGTTGCCAAGCCCCAGCAGCAAATCCGTTTTTTCCAGCAGGGTTACCTCGTGTCCCCGCTTTGCAGCCCTGACTGCCGCGGCACAGCCTGCCCAGCCTCCGCCGATTACAACAATTTTACGCATAAAAATCCTCCTCCATACACTTGCATTTTTTCACCGTCACTCCCTCCGAGTCCGTGTGGCTGCAGGAACCGCAGATTCCAAGCCCGCAGCACATATTTGCATGATTCGCCACCACCAAGCATTTACCGATTTGCTGGGACAGATCCCCGCCGCTTTTCACAGTGCGCTTTCCCCGAAGCTTTCGTATGACCTGATTGGTGTAGTAGGGCGAGGCGAGGAAAAAGATTTGCTCGTACAGATCCAGCATCGCCAGCGCCGTGTCCATGTCCTTTGAGAGGTTGATATAGCTTAATCTTGCGCCGATTCCGGAAACATAGTCCGATAGGAACTCACCGGTTATCTTGTCGTCGTCGATGAAAAGATTTATTTTCGCGGGATTTTCTCCTGCGATCATGCGAGCGACATTCAGAAAAGGCGCGATTGCCGTACCCTTTGCGATCACCAGCATGGGCTTTGCCAAATCAATTTTTCCCGCCGTCTGCAAACCACTGTAAAATGGTCCTTGGATGCTCCAGAATTTGCTCAGCGGGCTGGCAAGCTGCATGGTCTTCAGCCCCGCAGGCTGCACCGCCACCTCGATGTAGGGTCTGGGGCCGATGACAAAGTTTCGCTTTTCCACGGCATAAGAGGATCGCAGCACCGAAAGGGGAACCATATATCCCATGACCTGTGCCATGATGTAGCTTCCCAGCCTGTGGCATTGCTGGGCAAAGCCTGCCGGAACTTCCAGCCGCACCACCGAGAGTTTGCCGGAATAGTCCTTGCGGCGGACGATTTCTGCCGGTATTATTCTCGGAAAGGATTTCGGCACGCCTGCGTTCATGGCAAGCTCGCTGTAGGGACAGCTTCCGCTCCACTGGGTGCTGCATCCGCATTCTCCGGTTCGCAGCATTTTGCAGGCATAGCACTGCCCTGCCGTGGTCAGGTGGCAGGGGCATTTTTCCGAGCCTCTGTCCACACATTTATATTCCATCTTCATTTTCCTCCTTGCTCAAATCCGTAATCCATAAGGGCGTAGGCGTCTTCGAACCAATTTCCGTCCTTTAGAACCACCGCAATCATCTGCTTTCCGTCCCTTTCGGCAGAGGCTGCCAACGTCCTGCCGGAAGCCTTGGTGAATCCGATTTTCACGCCGGTTGCCCCATCATACTGAAAAATAGTCTTGTTTTTATTGTGGAAGCTGCGACCGGTATCTTCGCTCTGCCAATCCTTCGTGGCTACGATTTTGCGAAAATCCTTCCGCTCCATGGCGGCTTTGGCGATCCTTGCCAGGTCAAGGGCGGTGGTATAGTGATTTTCGTCGTAAAGTCCGCTGGGATTTGTAAAATGAGTGCCTGTGCAGCCCAGTGACGCAGCCCTTTCGTTCATCATCGATACGAAATCCGGAAGGCTGCCACCCATGCAGATTGCCAGTGACGCTGCGCTGTCGTTTCCCGACTGCAGCATCAGCCCGTAAAGCAGTTCCTCGATGCTTATTCTTTCCCCTTTTTTTAAATATATTGACGAACCTTCGATTCCTACCGCCTCTTCCGGTACAATAATTTCGCTTTTTATATCCAGTCCCAGCTCGTCGAGCTTTTCCAATGTCACCAGTGCCGTCATGATTTTTGTGGTGCTGGCGGGGTATGCTCTGTCCTTTGCGTTTTTTTCATAGAGAATCTTGCCCTCACCGTCCATAAGCACAGCGGATTCTGCGGATACCGCCGGCGGATTTATGTTCAGCTGCGCCGCCGGTGTTTCGATCGAGGTTACGGTTTCGACCGGCATTTTTCCCGTCTCCGGTGTTTCGAAGCCCCGAAGGCCGATTCCAATGCCAACAATAGCACCAGTGGCAAAAGCTCCGCACAGGAACGCCGCCATGATTTTTCTGCCTGTTTTATTGTTTCTGTCCATAAAAAAACTCCCATCAACAGTTTACTTGTCGATGGGAAGTTTTATGCGTGAGTTATGCTGTATCTTTTTACAATTTATCGATTTCCGCTTTATACGCAAAGCTTTCTAAAATTCTATGGTCATCTGACCCGATGCCACAGGGTCCAGTTCTTCGTCGGATTGGATTTCTTCAATGTCGTCGTTGATTACACTCTCGATGTCCTCGATGTCCGGCAGTTCCTTAAGATTGGTGAATCCGAAATTCTTGAGGAAGGTGTCTGTCGTTCCGTAGAGAATCGGTCTTCCGATGGCGGCGGAGCGCCCGACCTCTTTAACCAGGTCTTTGTTCACAAGACCCTCCACCACTCGGTCGCATTTGATTCCGCGAATCGCTTCCATCTCGCCCTTTGTTACGGGCTGCTTGTATGCGATGATTGCGAGGACTTCCAGCGCCGACTGAGAAAGTTTT
>CAVJCN010000359.1:0-2758 GCA_963647945.1 Absicoccus sp.
CTTGCGGGTGCTGTCCGCCCGCCGCGCCGCAGAGTATTTCGACTACCTCGCCGGTTTATCCAATACGCATCTGCATCGCGTTTTTTGTTAGTCTGGAATATGCTTTGGTTTAAACCAAACTCCGGAAAAAATCCAAGAAGGGGGTCGCAACCCCCTTCTTGGTCGTTTTAAGGGGATTCCAAAGGGGGAAATCGAAATCCCCCTTTGGCGTTTTCTTTTTACCGCCAGCGGCTTTTTCTTTGCCGCGCAAAGAAAAAGGGGCTGAAATGTCTCCTCGCGTCCTCTGGACGCGAAAAGGGGGCGGACAGAGTCGTCCGCCCCTACAGGTCTGTGCAAACAAGCTAAAGCGCGCCCCGCGCGCTATGCGCGCGGATAAGGTGTCACCCCTCCGGGGTGACAAACGCGCCGCCTTAGCCGTGTGCCGATAAGACAGTAATTTGAGAAAACTATAAATCGGCATCTGCCAAGCAGGATTGGACAACAAAACAGGCGGCACTCAGCTTCGGTTGAGTGCCGCCTGTTTTTGTACATCTAAGGGTTGAAAATCGCCAACTTCCTACGCTGTAAGGCAAGGGAAGTGAATAGGGTGAAATAATTATCGCCTTTGTGCGGTTCCTTTGTGAAATAGTGAGTCGCTACGGAGTGAATACCATTCGCTGGGGAGCGCGTATACTTGCGGCTGTGCAAAATACCTCACAAAACTGTAAAACCGAGAAGTGGCTATTTCGATGCAGGCTATGTTCGATACCGAAAGAATCGGAAAATCAGCTAATATGCACAGAAAATCGATGCTTTCACACGATACATATCAGAAAGCCTATTGAAATTTTCGCATCCATGCGCTATAATGTGTGTACACACATATACTTTCTTTCAAGAACGGAGGAAGCGCTTATGAGTATATTTGGTTTTTTCAAAAAGAAAGCGGATATAAAGCCTCAAGTCGAAAAAGAAACTGCAATAGAGACCCCAGTACAACGTGGTGTTGCTATCTCAAAACGAGTTGAACTTGATTCCCATAATGAGAACAGCATAAGAAACTGCTACATTGCTTTTGATGTGGAAACAACGGGACTGAGTCCTATATCCGATCGAATTGTTGAGATTGGCGCTACAATCTTTCAAAACGGAATCGTACAAAGGGTGTTTTCATCTCTCGTAAATCCCGGCATTTCAATTTCACAATCTGCATCTGCTGTCAATCATATTACAAACTCTATGCTCAATAGCGCTCCATCTGAAAAGGAAGTATATTTGCAGTTGGTAGACTTTTTGGGAGACGCTTTATGTGGTGGAATCGTAATGTGTGCTCACAATGCAAAATTCGATTTTGATTTTCTTTGCAACACACTATCTCGTCTCGGCTTTAATGCGAATATTGAGTATATTGATACTCTTAGCCTTTCAAGAAAGTATTTGCATGGACTGGAAAACTATAAGCAAAGCACAATTGAGAATTATTTCGGACTGACAAATCCTTCGTCTCATAGAGCTGCGTCAGATGCTGAAAATTGTGGTCATATCTTGTATCGTTTGTTAGATGTCGCCAGCGAATCCTTGGAAATAGAAAAAAGACAAATTGAGCAATCAAAGCCAAATTTACAAGAATTAGAAGTATGCGCCTTCATTCAAAATGTCATTTCTCAAAAAGGTGGAGATACGACATTACTTAGATTCAGAAAAAATAGTAGCGGTTATGTGGATGTGTGCTGTCTATATACTTTTCTGAAAGTTAAATTCGCTAAAAAAGGTGCTTATATTCTGATTAGGAGTAATTGTCATGCAACAGAAAATTACGTTACTGAATTGTGTACACAGAGTGAAGGCGGCACAGATTATATCCGGGTGTATTTTTCAAGCCCATTTGATTTGGAACCTCTGTCAGAGTATATCTATAAGGCATTTTTCAACTGTTATAAATCTATGGAGGAATACGCATCGTATAGCAATTATAGAAGGCGAGAAATCGAAAACAGCATTCGCTTCATGTGTGCCCTGACCAATGAAGAAGTATCTTCTTTGCTGAACGAGATTAAAGAACACAACTATGCGCCGATAACTATTTCTGTAGCAAATGAACGCCAAATTTCCTGTGACGATGTTGTAATCCATGCTGTTTATAATCGGGTTCCGCTGAGTGAAATCCGAAATGCTGATAATTGGGACAAGGGATTCAAAATGGGATTCCCGCATTGGGAAAAAGGCGAAGATGAGAGGAAAAAAGGAAACCTTGTGTTAGCTATAGAATTATTTGATAAAGCAAGATTGAACGGTTATGCCGCTCCAGCATTATACACTTCTTATGCGTTGGCATATCGGCAGCTAAAGGACTACAGCAACGAAATAGTAATCTTGGATGAAGGCATTGCAAGAATGCCAGATCAAGCTAGCGCATGGAGTGCTCAAAGAACTAAAGCTATAAGCTTACTCTTTGCTCAACAAGAAAAGGAACGAAAAGCTGCTGAAAAGTTGAAACGGCAAGCTGAAAAAGTGGTGCAGAAAGAAACCGCTGTGTCTGTGCCGAAGACCCCACGGGGTAGAGCGATTTTGCAGATGGATGATAGCGGAAATGTTATAAAAGAGTTTGATTCAATAGCTGCCGCAGTACAAGAAGTTAGGGTAAGTTCTAAGAGCATTCGGGATGCCGCTAATGGTGTTCAAAAACGGGCGGGTGGATAACATTGGATGTATAAAGAGTAAGGAATGTTTTATGCCAGACAACAGGAATCGCAAGCGACCGATACAGGTCAAATTTTTC
>CAVJCN010000360.1:0-2757 GCA_963647945.1 Absicoccus sp.
GATAAAGCCCGCCATACATGGTCGTTCCAAAAAGACTGCTCCAACGAGATCATCTCTGCCTCATAGTCCATATCACGGTCAATGTGTCGGATAACGGCTTCTTCCTCGTTGTTGCCGTACAGACAGCAAAAGTAGACACGGTCGATGTTCATGACGCTCATGTAGTGTCTGCCTTGCGCCTCATAGTAGATCGGAACGATCTCCTTGCCGTTGTACCACCAGTTGTCTCTGGCATTGTAGTTGGTGGTCTTGATCTCCAAAATGGCGATGCTGCTGTCCGGCAGCTCCACCAGATAGTCGAGATCAGCCAACATCCACGGATATTGGGGATGCCGGAACATACACTTGCGTTGGAAGACCCTCAATCCCGTTTTCCTGGCAAAGATCTTCGCTACCAATGGCTCTAAGAGATTTCCCATCTCCATAGCGACCCAGTTGCCTTCATCGTCCGCTGTCACAATGTTCAGCTTGTCGTAATAAAGGTCTCGGGCTGTTCGGAAAGGGGAGATGCCAAAGATCGCCGCCACATCGCTGCCGCCGATACCGAGCCGCCGATATTCCAGCCACTCTTCACGGGACAAATGTGATGTGTCCACCAGTATGTTTGGTTGATACGCTGTGGTCATGCTCAATGGTCTGCGCCCCCTTCAGCGGGCATGGTTCTTTTCTGCCGTTTTCCGTGCGATCGTTTCCGCCGCGGGGGCCCGGTCTGACAAAGTTGATAATTGCTGCAATTCATTTTCTTTGACTCCTTTCGATATATCCTCAAAGCCTTTCGGCGTTTGGGCAAAAAAACAAAAAGAGCGAGAACGGCTGTTCGCTGGTTCACCCCAGTTTTTGCTCACCTTTCGGTGGCACAGTCATTCTCGCTCTTAGCGATGGCGGAGTATTCCTCCGCTATAAATAAAATGATCAGCAGATGTCGGCCAAAGGGCGCAACAATCCCGCTGATGCGTTCGTACAATCCAAACAAAGCGTGTGCACACAGGTGTCCTTGCCCGCAGGCAGTACCCGCCCTCATATTTGAGGATCGCACATAGAATCAATTACAGTGGCAATATACCACAATATTTGGTATATGTCAATAGCTAAAATCAATATATAGTATTTTATTTTTTTGCTTCCAGCGTGATGCAGAAATTTGCGAAGGGCGTTCCTGTTTTTATGGTGAACAGGTTCCAATCTTATGTACCTTGAAAATTAAACATCCCCCAGGGGAAGTCATACCGGAACTGCGGATAGCGCGCCATGATGCAGCGAGCGCACCCACAGTCGAAGTGCCGCACAGCGGCAGCCGGAACAATACGCGGTCGAAAAGCAGAGCGCAGGAACGATTCCCCATGGGATACGATTACCTCATAAAATGAAATTACCAAATAGGAGAAAATAATATGTGTAGCGAACCAACGCAAGGGTACATTGATCGTGTGCCAATCCATCAGAAAATGACGCTGACAATACGGGAGGCGGCAGAGTATAGCAGCATCGGGATCAATAAAATCAATGATATGCTCCGCCAACCAAACTGCCCCTTTGTCCTCTATGTAGGAAACCGGAAATTGGTAAAGCGGCAGGCGTTCGAGGACTATATCAATGGAAAACTCCTGATTTGATTGGAACGATTCTAATGCTGTATTTGGTGCGCACCAAAAAGTAGGATTGCCTTATTGAAAGAAAGTGTTCCCCGTGATATAATCCATTATATCGCGTTGAACCTCTTTCTTGTTCCAAAAGAAAGGAGTTCTGAATGGGCAAAAACTTAAAGGGCAAAGAATGTGGCGTTGGAATATGCCAAAGAAAGGACGGTAAATATGCTGCCCGATATAGCGCCAAGAATGGCAGGCGCTATGAAAAGCACTTTGATACTCTGCCGGAGGCTCGAAATTGGCTTGCCGATACTCAGTACGAAGACAAGCATGGGATAGTGCCAGCGAATGTGGATATGACAGTCGATGATTGGTTTGAGTTTTGGATGGAGAACTTAATTTGTGATCTGGCTCCAAACAGCCGCAGAAACTATATGGAGCGGTACAAAAACAATATTCAGCCAATCATTGGTTCTATGAAGATTTCCGATGTGAAGCCCATGCACTGCAAGGTTATCCTAAATCGAATGGATGCTAATTATGCCGGATCTACGATTAGGCAGACCTATATTGCAATGGGAACTATGTTTCGTTCTGCTGTGATGAATGATATCATCCACAAACATCCAATGGATGGTGTGAGATACACCAAGCCCGCTCGGGCCGTGGACGATATTAAATTCCTGACGGTGGAGGAGCAGGAACAATTTCTTGAGGCTGCCAAGCGATCCCACAATTACAGGCAATACGCTCTGCTACTCGAAACGGGGCTTCGTACTGGCGAACTGATTGGACTGACATGGGATTCCATCGACTGGAAAAAGAGAACGCTTACCGTGAACAAGACATTAGAGTTTCGGCATAAGCAGAGATATTGGCGTGCTGGGCCACCTAAAACGGCAACAAGCTATCGGACGATCCCTCTGACAGATCGGGCTTATCAGATTTTGAAGGATTGCTATGATGAGCGAGGAAAGAGAAAAGAGTCAGAGACTTTGTCGCAAATCTTGGAATATATTGATAGGCGGACGGGTGAGACCGAGTATTTGGTTATGAGAGACCTTGTGTTTGTCAACTGGAGAACAGGAGAACCGGCAAAGAACAGTTCCTATGATACGCACTTGTATAAACTGTGTGATGAAGCGGGCATGAGACGCTTTTGTATGCACGC
>CAVJCN010000361.1:0-2743 GCA_963647945.1 Absicoccus sp.
AGAGGAAGAGATTGATGGATTTAAACAGAAAAACCGCCTACGAAATACTTCTTGATGTGGAAAAAAATCAGGCATATTCCAATCTTGCGATAAATCATTTTGTACGAAAAAACGCTCCGGACAAAGAGGCCTTTGTGCGGGAGCTGGTATACGGTGTGCTGGAAAACAAAATACTGCTGGATTACTACTTGGATGAATTGATACCCAGCGGAGTCCGGAAGGTAAAAAAACAGGAGCTCACCCTTCTCAGAATGGGACTCTGCCAGCTCATATATATGGACTCGGTTCCGGAATATGCGGCGGTGAACGAAACGGTGAACATGGCGAAGAAACTTACCCGGGGACGGGAAAAGTTTGTAAACGGAGTACTTCGGGGATATATCAAAAAAAAGGCGGATGTAAACTTGCCAGATCCCGAAAAAGAACCGGTAAAATACCTGAGCCTTGCGTATTCGGCAGGGGAGTGGATAGTAAGACTTTGGCTGGATACCTACGGATATGCCAAAACCGAGGAAATTCTGGCGGCGGCAAATGGCGCTCCGAAACTTTCGGTGCGGGTAAATGTGATGAAAACAGATGCAAAAAGCCTTGGGGAGCAACTCGAAAAAGACGGATTTTCTGTTGAAATTTCAGATAAAACAAAAAGAGGACTTTTCGTATCGGGCAGCAGACTTCTGGAAAACCCGGCATACAAACAGGGACTTTTTTCCGTCCAGGACATAGCCTCTGTCATGGCTTCGGATATTTTGGGCGCAAAGCCCGGAGATACGGTTATAGATGTGTGCGCCGCTCCCGGCGGCAAGACGGTTGCAACGGCGGAAATGATGGAAAATCGAGGCAGGATAATTGCCATGGATTTTTATGAACATAAACTTGCCCTTATTAATGAACAAGCAGAGCGCTGCGGTATTGACATTATTGAAACAAAGTGTCATGATAGTACCGAGGGGCTTTCCGAACTTGCGGACAAGGCAGACTGCGTTCTTTGCGATGTTCCTTGTTCGGGACTCGGGGTGATCGGAAGAAAACCCGAGATAAAATACAGAGAAAATCCGGATTTGGAGGAACTTACGGAAAGACAGGCAAAGATACTTTCCGTGGCGGCAACCTATGTAAAGGCGGGGGGAACCCTGGTGTACAGCACCTGCACCGTAAACAAAGAGGAAAACGAAAATCAAATTGAAAGATTTTTAATTGAAAATAAAGATTTCACGGCAGAAAGAGAGATTCAGCTTCTGCCCACCGACGGAACAGACGGATTTTTTATTTGCAAATTGATCAAAACAGAGAAAAAATAAAAACAGAGAAAACGAAAAACAGGCAAAACAAGCAGCGCGGAGGGAGTAATTTATGCAGGTTGGTTTTAAATCCGATAAGGGATTGAAGCGTACAAACAACGAGGACGCGTGTTTTGTGATGCTTCCCGACAAGGTCTATGTGGTGGCAGACGGCGTAGGCGGCAGCAACGCCGGGGAAATCGCAAGCAGAACCGCGGTAACGGAGATCGCAAATTATATCACGCAGCACCCCATCGAGGAGGCAACGAACAAATATGCCGTCGTCAACTATTTTCAAAAGTGTTTGGATGGAGCAAACCGAAAGATTTTCAGTCTCTCCCATACCTACGCGGAAAACAGCGGCATGGCGACGACGGTGGTAATCGTATACGCCATCGACGAAAAGGCCTATATCACCAATGTAGGGGACAGCAGAGCCTATATTTACAGACGGGGAAAACTCTTGCAGCTCACCGAAGACCATACATATGTAAATACTCTCGTAAAGGCCGGAATTCTTTCCAAGGAGCAGGCGGAGGTAGATGAACGCAAGAATGTCATTACCAAGGCGCTGGGAGCGGAGCCTACGGTAGAGCCTGATTTCTTTCAGGTGGAAGTTCAAAAAGACGATATATTCATCATTTGCACCGACGGACTTTATGACGAAGTGGAAAAGGGCGAAATGATCGAAGTTTTAAATGAACAACAGTCGATGTCTGATGTTTGCGCGGAACTGATCAATCGGGCGAACAAAAATGGCGGAAGAGATAACATAACGGTTATTTGTTTAAAAGTTACGGAGGAGGATATCGATGAGCGGTAGATTATTAGCCGGAAGGTATGAATTGATTGAAAAAATTGGGGAAGGCGGAATGGCGATTGTGTATAAGGCAAAGTGCCGCCTTTTGAATCGGTATGTGGCGATTAAGATTCTGCGCCCGGAATTTACCAAAGACGAACAGTTTGTTGAGAATTTCAAAAGAGAATCCCAGGCTGCGGCGGGGCTTTCCCACCCGAACATCGTAAGCGTTTTCGACGTAGGACACGAAGGAAACATTCATTTCATCGTAATGGAACTGGTAGAGGGCAAAACCCTAAGTCAGCTGATCAAAGAAAAGGGCAGGCTGGATTATAAAGAAGCCATCAGCATTACCAAACAGGTGGCTTCGGCCCTGAGCCTTGCCCACAAGAACCAGATCATACATAGGGACATCAAACCCCATAATATATTGATTACCAACACAGGCGTGGCAAAGCTTGCAGACTTCGGTATCGCAAAGGCGGTGAGCGCGGCAACTATCATCGGTGGAAACAACAAGGTGATGGGTTCCGTCCACTATTTTTCGCCGGAACAGGCGAGGGGCGCCTATGTTGACGAGCGTTCGGATATTTATTCTCTGGGCATCGTGCTTTATGAAATGCTTACGGGAAAGGTTCCCTTCGACGGAGATAATCCCATCTCCATC
>CAVJCN010000362.1:0-2741 GCA_963647945.1 Absicoccus sp.
GATCTACACCGAGCCGACCACCGATGACAGCACCTACACTCCGGATGCCATTCCGGCTCCGAAGGCCATCTTCACCAGAAACGACCTTGGAAACGACATCAAGGCGGGAGAAACCAAAACCCTTACCATCACCGTAAAGAATGTGGGCAAGGCGAATATGGTAAACCCGATTATTACACTGACACCATCCGATGCCCTTACCGTTGTGGGGGGCTCAACTTCCTTTGAGATGGCGACGATAAACACGGGGAAGACAGGCTCAATCACGGTGCAGGTGAAGGCCCTCAGCAAAATTGAAAGCGCCACCCAGTATGTGGACGCTGAGGTTGCCTACGACTATTATGACCGCATAAGCACGAAGAGTTCCAGCACAAAGGGCAGGCTCACCGTGCCTGCGAAGGTTACCACGGCAACGGATACCACTACCGACGGGGTGGGAAATCCGGTACCGAATGTTATCGTGACTAAATTTAGCTACGGCGGAGAGTCAGTGGCGGCGGGAAGCAACTTTACTTTCTCATTCAAGTTCAAGAACACCAGCAGCGAGCTTGCCATCGACAATGTGGTGGTTACCGTGGACAGCGGCGAAAACCTCATGCTGAACGGAAGCTCCAACTCCTTCTTCTTCGATAAGATAAAGGCAGGAAACTCAAAGACCGTCACCGTTCCGATGAAAGCTCTGAAAACCCTTACGGTGAATTCCCAGACGGTGTCCGTGAACTTTAAATACGAGTATGTTGACCAGAACAAGAGAACTCAGGCAACTTCGGATGCAAAACTTTCCGTGCCGGTTTATCAGCCGGACAAATTTGAAATTTCCAAGCCGGTGCTTCCTGACTATATCTCGGAGGGCGACGAGGTCAGCATAACTTTAAACTATGTGAACAAGAGTAAAACTCAGATTTCCAATGTGGAAGCAAGCCTGGAGGGCAATGTTACTTCCTCCAACTCCATACAAAATGTGGGAAATCTGGAATCCGGAAAGAGCGGCACCATCGCATTTGCAGTGACTGCAGACTCAGCAGGGGATAAAGAATTTAATATAAAAGTCAGCTATGAGGACGGAAACGGCGATTCCAAGGAAAGAATCTTCCCGGTAACCATGACGGTACAGGAGGCGGAGCCTTATGTTCCGGACGATAATGTCGACGACGGGGGAAATACCGAAGAGACAGGCGGATTTAACTGGTGGATTCTTGTGGCCGCAGCAGTTGTTATTGCCATTGCGGTTGCCATAATTCTCAAGAAGAGAAAGAAGGCAAAAGCGGCAAAGCAGGAGCAGGAGCTTTGGGACAGCTGGGATAATGAGCTTGGCAGCGACGACAGCAACGCCGGCAGCAATAACGAAGGTGAGAAATAATGAGATTTTCAGATATTTGGAGAATGTGCGCAGATAATCTGAGAAGACGAAAAGGGCGTACATTTTTGACGGTTTTGGGCGTTTTTATCGGGTGCTGTTCCATTATCGTAATGGTTTCCATCGGCATCGGCATGAGCGAGTCCCAAGACCAGATGATTGCAAACATGGGGGATTTGACCATCATCGATGTTTATACGGGAAGTTCCCAGGACGGGCAGACCACGAAGCTGGACGACAACGCGGTAAAGAGCTTTTCGGAGATTACCGGAGTCCAGGCGGTTTACCCGAAGTACGAAAACTACGATTATACATTTAACATATACTCCGGTGCCAATGACCGGTACTGCGCCGAATATGCCACCATTGTTGGGGTAAATACCGACGCCATGGAAGACATGGGTATAGAAATCACGGAAGGAAAAACCGCCGAAAAGGGCAAGGACGAGGGGGTCTGCGGACAATACTTCGAGTATTCCTTCAAGGACACCCTCATGCCCGACGGCAGCAATACGGTTGACTACTGGTCATATATGTACGATGACAACGGTAACGAAATCGAGAATCCGGATCTGCCGGATCCCTATTTCGACGCCATGACAAACTCGGTTATCGTAAAGGTGATAAACAGTGAAACGAATGAAAGCACCTACGAGCGGGAAATCAAGATCACCGGCAGAACCAAGCAGGACTCAAGCAAGGGCTACGAAACATCTAGTGGTCTTATGATAAGCGTGGATACCTTCAAGGACATCATTTCCAAGGTAACTGGCGTTCCTGTGGGCAAGACGGAATACACCAGCATAAGCGTAAAGGCTACGGATATAGACACGGTGTCTGATGTGGAATCTGCCATCAAGTCCATGGGCTACACCACTTCCTCCATGCAAAGCATTCGTGAGGAGCTCCAAAAGAGCGCAAGACAGACCCAGATGATGCTTGGGGGACTTGGCGCAATTTCACTTTTCGTTGCGGCAATCGGCATTACCAACACCATGATTATGTCCATTTCCGAGCGTACAAAGGAGATCGGTATCATGAAATCCCTGGGCTGCTATGTCCGGGACATCCGGGCAATGTTCCTTATGGAAGCAGGTGCCATCGGACTCATGGGCGGAATCTTCGGCAGCATTATAAGCCTTATGGCCTCGTGGATAATAAATATAGTTTCCTTTGGAAACGGATTTACAGAGGAGGCTCTCAAGATGGCAATGTTTGGCGGCGAGGGTGTTACCAGAGTTTCGGTAGTACCGCCGTGGCTGATTCTATTTGCAATCTGTTTTTCGATAATGATCGGTCTTGTTTCGGGCTACTATCCGGCAAACAAGGCGGTGAAGATACCGGCACTTGAGGCAATCAAAAGCGAATAAAAGCAGTAAAATAT
>CAVJCN010000363.1:0-2733 GCA_963647945.1 Absicoccus sp.
CATTAACACCGAATACATATGCCTGTCAAGAAAAATTTTAATATTTTTTTAAAAAAGTATTGACTCTCATAATCAAACATGCTATTTTATGGGCAGAGCATCCATTGAATTAGAGTTGTGTATATCAGAAACCCTGCTTTGCAAATGGCTAAATTCAGCCGTTTTAAGGCGGGAGGAGAATCGCGTGATAATGCATTAGACAAAACTTTTGCGTGTCTTAAAATTGCGTTAAATCGAAAATCGGAAGGGTATTTAAAGGTACTCGTGTTTGCGACGGCTAAATCAGCCGACGAATAAATATTCAAAGACACTAATAAAAATGCAAAAGATGTATTATTAAATAAATAAAAATGTATCATAATGTATTATCATGAGTCGGCCTAAATTTAATTATCAAATGTAGATTAAGCAGGAGGAAACGAACATGATATTAACAGCTTTTATCATTGCTTTAGCGTTTATCATTATATCCGTTGTAAAGTTTAAATTACATCCGTTCATTGCACTCTTACTTGGCGCTATCATCATGGGCGGATTGGGAGGAATGGATCTTTCCGTGACGATGGATACCATATGTAGCGGATTCGGCGGAACCATGGGAGATATCGGTATATTGATTCTTCTTGGCGTTGCGCTGGGCGAGTTACTGCATAACAGCGGAGCCACAAGAAATATCGCAAATTACTTATTGTCATTATTTGGTGTAAAAAATACGCCGCTGGCCATGAATATTGCAGGCTATCTCATCTGCATCCCTGTTTTTATGGACGCAGCATTCGTTATCTTAATCGACCTTCTCAGACAATTATCCAAAGAGGGTAAAATTGTCCTGAACTCATTGGTATGCGCACTTATCGTTGGTCTTTTAACAACTCATGCTATTGTAATTCCGACACCGGGCCCTCTGGCTGTAGCAAGCGCACTTGGTGCCAATATTGCATGGTTCATCTTCTACTCCCTGATCATATCCTTACCGGCATCTATCATAGGTGGCGTTGTATACGGAAAATGGCTTGGCAAGAAATACCCTGCATGGGGAAATGTTACAATTGACGAAACACTTCCGGATATGCCGGCAGTGGGAGAAAATGCGGTAGCAGTGGAAGAAAGGGAAACCGCAAGCGGAAAACTGGGAATCTTCCTGATCCTGTTACCGATCATTCTTATTATCGCGGGAACCATTGCGGTGATGAAGACTCCTGAAGATTCGGCGATTTATTCGGCTATCAGCTTGCTGTCCAACACGAATATTATAATGCTTTTCGTAGTGTTCATCGCATTCTTTGCACTTCGCAAGTATTTGGTGGATTCCTTCGATACGATTGTATCCAACGCAGCTGAGTCTGTAGGTTCGATCATCGCCATTATCTGCGCAGGCGGCGCATTCGGCAGCGTAATCAGCGCCAGCGGCCTCGGCGACTTCATCGTAAGCGGCTTGCAGTCCATCGGTGTTCCGCTTATTTTACTGGCATATCTGCTTGCAATTATTCTGCACTGCGGACTTGGTTCGATTACCGTTGCGTTGGTAACCACATCTGCCGTAGTTGCACCGCTTATTGCTGCTTCAGGCGCGTCCCCTGTTCTTATCGGACTGGCTATTTGTGCCGGCGGCATGGGACTTTCAATGCCAAACGATTCCAGCTTCTGGACGGTTAACAAATTCTCCGGCTTGGAAGTAGCGGATACCTTCCGGTCACTGACGATTCCTGTTACCCTCGCCAGCCTTGTGGCATTCGGCGTTGTGCTGATTCTCAGTGCGTGCCAGGGTTTCCTGCCGGGATTATTTTAATAAGTAAATTAAGAATATTGCGCGAATTGCTTTTGCTCCTTTGATGTGCGGAAGCAAATAAGAAGCACGCAAAACGAAATAACCCGATAATTTTTACAGACTGTTTTCAGACGATTGACTTGATTTGCCGGCTCATATGCGGCGACAAATTCAAGGTTCAATCGTCTTTTTTAGATTTGCTCCGCTATGCTAAGCGGAGCTGTCTTTTTTGGGGCATCCAAACTTTCTTGTGGTATCTCTAAACTTTCTTTAAATTGTGCCGCAGTGCATTCCCCGCCACCCCATAAAAAATATTACAATATTGTAAAAATATGTGTTGACAAGAGCCTCCTTTTGCTGTAATATACAGGAAAAACAGAATAAAACTGTAATAACAATATCAGAAAAAAGGAGGTAGGAAAATGGCGAAATATCAATTTGCCAGTAAGTTGATGTTCGCAATCGTGATGCACGATCCGATTGCTTGCAAAAAATTTATTGAGATGGTCTTTCCGGAGCGAAGGGTGGAGCGAATTTCTTTCCCGGAAAAATCGGGAGATAATGGGGATGAAAAAGAGGCTTTCACAATGCACGAAATCGCCGTAGAGGTTGAAAAAACAATAATTACGGGGATTGAGTCGAAATCGGTTAGGCTTGATGTGCTTTTCGAGGGGGATGACAGAGTTTATGACATCGAGATGCAGCTTCAGCCCGAAGAGGAGGTAGCAAGGCGCAGCCGCTACTACCACATGGCAATTGCCAGAAACTCACTGAAAAAAGGCGAGCCTTACGAGAACCTAAAAACAGGCTGCGTAATTTTCGTGTGCTGCTTCGACCCTTTCGGAAAGGAAGAACCGATGTATTGCTTCGAGATGATTGACAGAAAATTAGACTTGCAATTGGGGGACGGTTCAAGTACAATTATCTTAAACACGAAGTGTCCGAAGGAGCTTGTTCCTGCGGAG
>CAVJCN010000364.1:0-2733 GCA_963647945.1 Absicoccus sp.
TGCCCGATGAGTCCGCTCGTGAAGCCCGGGGAAACCACGGGATCCGCAAGTTCCCATATCTTCCCAACAGGGTCTTTGAAGGCTCCGTCGCCGTAAACCATTACCTCAACGGTCTTTCCTGTCTTTGCCTTTATGTCGGCCTGAACGCCCTCAACAAATTCCTGGCAGTTGATAGGGAAAAGTTTGATAGTCCCCTCGGTGGCCTTGTTAGAGCCTAAAATGCCGTAGTCAGGGTTATATCCGGAGCCCTCCACCGGGGCGTTAAGCAAGTCGTCCAGACCTAAAACAACCTTTCCTCCGGCTTCTTTGATAAGTCGTTTTGTCCTTGCTCTGGTGTGAATGTCCGCACAGATTACGCAGTCCGTATAGTCGAGGATTTTTCTCGGGTTGTTGGCAAAAATGATTTCCGCTTCCGCTCCCTCCTCTTCGATGAGGCCTTTATAATAGTTTACATAGTCCACATCTGTGAAAGGATGACGGGATTTTCCGAAAAGCTCCTCAAATTTTTCCTGAGTAAGCACATCTTTATACGGATCAACGCCCTTTTCGTCCATAAGATCTATGTCAAGAATGTGGTTTCCCACCTCATCGCTGGGATAGCTGAGCATAAGAACAACCTTTTTTGCCCCCTTTGCGATTCCCCGCAGGCAAATTGCGAATCTGTTTCTGCTGAGGATCGGAAAAACAACTCCGATGGTTTCTCCTCCAAGCTTGCTGCGAACATCCTTTGCCAGCTGCTCTGTAGTCGCGTAATTTTTCTGGGAACGGGCAAGTATTGATTCCGTTATTGCAAGGACATCCTTGCTTCCTATTTCAAAATCGCCGCCCTCCACACATTCCATAAATGTGTCCACTACAATCTTTCTGAGGTCGTCGCCCTCTTTTACGATAGGCCCGCGGATTCCGCGAGATACTGTACCTATTCTTCTGGCCATAATAAATCTCCTTTGCTTAAAACCCGCCGGATCCGTTCCTAAGATTAACCTTTTCGGCTTCTAACTTAAATTTTTTGTTTTTATTTGCACAATGCACACAATTAAGTATATCACACCTTTTTTATTTGTGGTACAATTATTTATAAATACTCCCGTAAATCCGGGACTTTTCATATTAAATACGCGCAAGCCTTCTTTATGCGCGTGGAAACGGAGATAGCGATGGCTTTTGGATTTTTTAAGAAAGTAGAAACGGCAGATTTGATTTTTCATAACGGACATATATTCACTCAAGACCCCGATTTGCCTTGGGCGGAGGCAGTTGCCTGCCTGGGCGAAGAAATAATGGGAGTAGGTAATCTCGAGGGCATGGAAGAAATCATAGGAAAACACACACAACTTGTGGATCTCGAAGGGAAATTTCTTTTTCCAGGTTTCATAGACGCTCACCGCAGCCCCGTCCTTAAAGTTTTTGACGGGAAGTTCGCGGATCTGAGAGAATGTGCTTCGGCAGAGGATATTTTGTCGGTGATTTCCGCTTGGGCGGAAGAAAATCCCGAGGATGAAATCATCTTCGGGTACGGATACTCCGAGGAGTTAAAACCGGAGGATACCGAAGATGCTCCGGCTGCTTCTGCGGAGTTTCTCAGTCAAGCCTGCGAAGAAAGACCAATCCTCCTCCTGTGCGCCAGCGGAATCGAATGTTGGACGAACTGCGCCGCCGATGAAATAATTGCCTCCACCGCCGAAGAGGAATGCGTTCAGACCGTAACCACACCTTATGTCCTTAATTTGCTGATTCCTTTCGATTTTGAGCAAATTGAGCTCGATGTCAAGCAGGAGATAGAAGCCCTCTCCGACCATGGATTTACAAGCGTTCTTAATCTGGGCACTCCCGACTACTTTGAAAATCTCTACCGGGATTCTGTGCTTGGACTTTATAACGAAGGGGAAATTCGCCAGAGGTTCTTCGGCTCATATTATATGAATCGTCCCCTTGTGCCCCAACCTCTTGTAAAAAGTCTTATGAATCGAAAAACAGGCTGTATTGAGCTTAACGGATTTCTAAATGCCAATATGCTTAATTTATTCCTGGATAATGAGAATTGCCCCGTTCCTTTTTCACAGGAGGCACTTAATACAATTCTTGCGGAGGTGTCGGACAAAGGCTTTGATATCTTTGTTGAGGCGATTAGCCGGGAGGATATGCTCATGGCATATGACACCCTTGAATTTATACGAGCGAAGGGCTACAAGAACAACTTTATTATCGCTTCGGACTTTTCGCTGACGGAGGAAGAATTTTCTCTTCGGCCTGCCGCTTCTGATGCTATAACCACCTGCGGTACAAACCTTTTAGCTGACAGGAGTATATATTCATGCGCAGCCTCCGGCCGGGAAGTTATCGATGAGCTCACCCTTGAAGCTGCCCGCATAATCGGTATGCAGGACAAGCTCGGGGCTGTCAAGGCGGGTATGCTGGCCGACTTTGCTATTTTCGATGAAAATCCCCTTGACTGCGAAGTTAAACTCATCCCGAGGCTTCACGCCTGTATGACCGTGTTGGGGGGAAATATCGTCTACGATGCGGAGAGCGAAAGCGATATGGAAATGTTCGATTTGATGATGTCCCAGCAGTTCTGATTTTGCGGGTATTTTACGGATATTTGGATATTTGGTGGATGTTTTGCGAATAAGTATTCTTTTTCGATAATTTTTAAAAAATTTTGACAAATTTCTTAGCAGTTTATTGACATCGTCTTTGCAAAGTGCTAAAATAGAAAACGAAAATAATTGT
>CAVJCN010000365.1:0-2732 GCA_963647945.1 Absicoccus sp.
TCCGTAGGCCTGTCCACTCCCCGATATTCCCGGTTAAGCTCGTGGATTTCATCGATGCCCACAAAGGTCACGCTGAGCTGGCATCTTTCTTTGTCAAGTTCCTGTAAATTCTCGGATTCTATGGCATATTCCGCCGCTTCCCGCATTTTTCCCAGAAGCTCCTCCGATACCTTATATTCCGCTTCCTCCGTATATCCCGCTTCTGCCGTATATCCCTCTTCAAAATATATTTCCATTATTCCTGTATTTCCTCCGGGTATTTCTTGTAATATTGGTCGTAGGCATTGATGATCTTCTTTACCAGCTCGTGGCGCACCACATCCGTGTCTTTCAGGTGGCAAATATCTATGTCACGAATATTTTTAAGCACTCTCAGCGCCTCCACCAGTCCGGATTTTTTACCCCGGGGCAGGTCAATCTGGGTGATGTCCCCTGTGACTACCACCTTTGAGCCAAAGCCCATACGGGTAAGGAACATCTTCATCTGCTCCCTGGTGGTATTTTGCGCCTCGTCGAGGATTATGAACGAGTTGTCGAGAGTTCTGCCCCTCATGTATGCCAGAGGAACCACCTCGATGACCTCTTTTTCTTTGAGCCTCAGCGCCGCATCCCTGCCAAGCACATCGTACAAGGCATCGTACAGGGGTCTTAAGTATGGGTCAACCTTGTCCTGAAGATCTCCCGGCAGGAAACCCAGCCTTTCTCCTGCTTCCACCGCAGGTCTTGCCAGAATTATTTTCTGTACTTCTTTATTTTTATATGCGTTTATCGCCATCGCCACAGCTATATATGTTTTGCCGGTTCCCGCAGGCCCCACGCCGAAGACGATGTCCTTTTTGCGGATGCTCTCCACATAGTTTTTCTGTCCGAGGGTCTTGGGTTTCAGGGGCTTTCCTTTGTGGGTAAAGCAAATCACATCCCTGTCCACGCTGCTTTCTTTATATGAAATTCCCTCTTCCGCAAGGGAAATAATATATTGGACTTTTTGCTTGTCAAGCACTCCTCCTGTGGAAATCACATTCATAAATTCCTCTAAAATTTTGGCGGCTCGGCTTACTGCCTCTTCCCTTTCTCCTTTGATGAGAAGCCCGTCATCTCTCTGGAAAATCTCCGCCCCCGTTGCCTCTGTGATGTAGTCAAGGTTTACATCCAAATTTCCGAAAAGTTCCCGTCTGTCAATAGTTTCTGCTATCTGAATTTTTTTGTCCAACTGTTATCTCCTGTTCTTCGGTTATTTCCCGGCGGACTTCCAGGGTCACACCTATTTCTATTATATTTTCTTTTGCGGTAAAATTCAAACTTTTATTTAAAATTTCTGCGTTTTCCGGAAGATTTTCTTTTGCCCAGAGGCGAATCTGCTGCTCCGCCTTGGCTTTTATCTGTTCTTTCGTCCTTTCCTGCTTGTTTGCTATCAGGATTTTCTCCGCACTTTTGCCTGTTTCTCCTTTGTCTGCTTCTCCGGCTCCGCCCTTCTTATCCGCTTTCGCTGCCGGATTTTCGTAGCGTTCCTGGGCAAAATTCAGGCGGTAGGGAACTCTGGCCCACACCCGGCCCTTTGCCTTTACATAATATCTGTCCCGGGCATCTTCCTCAAAGGTGGTCGGCTCGATGGGGATTTCTCCCGTGATCAAGACCTGCCCCTTTTTCACAAAATCTCCTGCTTCCATACATGCCTTTCCCCAAAGGGGCTGAAAACTCTCTATGTACCCGCTTTCCGCCGCTATCAAATTGGTGTATGTTATGGTTTTTTGCGGGTTTTCCACTTTTTCTTCCGGCAAGCTGTCCGTTTCCGCTATGTCAAGATAAACCACCCTTCCGTCGTAAACCAGCTTTACCCATGTTACCTGGGGAAATGTGTCAAATATGTCAGCCCTCGCCTTATCCCAGTTTATTGACGGCCTGTAAACGCCCTCACGGATTCCCGCTTCCTCAAGGCACTGCCTGAGGCTCTGTTCCGGTATCGCCTTATAGCCTGACACCAGGATTTCAGCCACAAATAATGACCGGGTCAAAACGATTGCCGCCGAAACCATGATTCCAAGGATTACAAGGGGATGCCGTCTTGCCGCTTTTATCTTTGCTCCGGGCCCAGCTTGCCGGATTATGGTTATTCTGTACAGTGATTTTGCAAGTTTTTTTAATTTTTTATAATCCGCGTAGGAAATCCATGCGCTAAGCTCCGTGTCCGAAATTACCCTGACATTTTTTATCGTGATCCCCTTTTGGAAGGCTGCCGAAAGCAACTTGTCCCCCCGAAAGCCCTCTATGGATATTTGAACGCGATGTCTATAGAAATTCAATGTTTTGTATTCTTCCCTCAACCACAAGCCTCCCCTCGCCGATTTCCCGTATTACAAAATTGCCGCCCCTTACGGTTACATATCCCCTGCCCTTTCTTGCCGTTACGCTCGTCTGACTTATCATCATGATTTCTTCCACGCTTTCAATGGCTATGTATTTTTCCGTTGCCGTTACCCGGGGCAGGCGAAAATCCAAATCATACTCCATTTCTGCAAGCAGCTTCACCTTTTCAATCGCCCACTTTCCGCCTTTTCTTTATTTTCCAGTCTATGCGCCGCAGACTTGATTTATTGCATTTTTTTGTGAAAAATCCTTGCGAAAGGCGCGCAAAAAGTGTATAATACTTTCGTTATAGCGGGCGACCGCTTTCGGCTTGATTATTTCATATAAGTCAGGAGGTGAATTGGAATATGGCACAAGTTATCGTAAGA
>CAVJCN010000366.1:0-2712 GCA_963647945.1 Absicoccus sp.
TATATCGGCGTTACCCACTCTTTCAAATCATCAATCTTTCCCATCGCCGCATCGAGATACGCCTTATGGAGTTCTGTGGTGATTTTGCCTGCCTCGCCGCCGTTGATTTCATATCTGTCCACCGAAAGTACCGGCGTGACTTCCATCGCCGAGCCGCAAAGAAACGCTTCATCGCAGGTATAAAGCTCCGTTCTGTCAATGCTGCGCTCAACAACCTCATAGCCTTTCATCTCGGCAAGCCGTATAATCGTATCTCTTGTGATGCTTTCAAGCACACTGTCTGTCAGCTTCGGCGTGATAACTGTCGTGTCTTTCACAATAAAGAAGCAGGAGCCGGGACCTTCTGCAACCTTTCCTGCATCGTTCAAAAAAATACAGGTATCGTATCCATTGCGCAGAGCCTCGCGCTGTCCCATACGGCTGTTTATGTAGTTTGCTCCGCATTTGATTCTCGGAGAAAGCGTTGTATCGGAAATTCGTCTCCACGAAGTGATGCAGCAATTCAAACCCTTTTTGTTATATTCCGCGCTCGTTCTGCCCTTTGGGATCGGAGCGACAAACATATCGACAGGCTCCGCCGATCCCCATGAACCGAAGCCGTCTACAAACAGTGTTTGACGAACGGACAGATTTTCATCGTACTCGTTCGCCTTCACGACATCAGTAAGTGCCTTTTTCATATCTTCTTTTGTGTAGGTACAATTGATCTGAATCAGCCTTGCAGAGCGAAGCAATCTATCATAATGTGCATCAAGGCGAAACGCATACAACTGCTTCTCGTCATCATTCCAATAGCAAGGAATACCCTCAAACACATTCAATCCAAATTGGGAAGTCGGCGCAAGGATATTGATTTTTGCGTCATTGACATTCACAATTTCGCCCTTAAACCAAATGCGCCTATTCGCAACATCGTATTTCATTTTGCAACCTCCTCGTAATCTGGTAGATGCGCAATCCGAATTATTTCTTCTTCCTCAAACTTAGCGGCTTCTTCGTCCGTCATAGAACTATCTGCCTTGTTCTCATAGATATCTTCTTTCTTAAATACTTTGATGACTGATTCAAAGAGAATCTGAATATCAATCAGAACCCCCTTTTTCTTGAACAGATCAACATACTCATTGTCATATCCGACCTTGTCATCCCAGCTTATATCATTTCTGCCCTTAACCTGCGCCCAACCGGTAAGTCCGGCTTTAACCTCGAACCGCTTCTTATATCTGCTGTTGAGCGTATCAAAATCTCCGAGCTCATATGTAACGCAAGGCCGCGGACCCACTACCGACATGTCGCCCTTCAGGATATTGAAAAGCTGTGGTAGCTCATCAAGGCTTGTATTTCTGAGAAATCTACCGACTTTTGTCACCCTAGGATCGTTTTCGTAATTAAAAAGTCCTGCTCCCATCTGCTCTGCATTTACCACCATGGATCTGAACTTTAGCATCTGAAAGACTCTGCCATCCTTTGTTCTTCGCCCCTGTCTAAAAAACACAGGACCTTTTGAATCCAGCTTTATAGCAACTGCAACAACAATCCACAGTGGAATTAAAATAGTTGCAAGAACTGCTGTTGAAACAATATCGAACAACCTTTTTATAAACAAATTCATTTTCCAGCCTCCATATTGAAGGTATGAAAAATATCATCAAAGGTTTCTGCACGTTTGATTAGTTCTACTTCCGTACCGCTGATGTCTATCACTGGGAAGTTTGGAAGGATAAACGGGGGCTTCATCACCAAGGAATAAGAACCGCAGTTGCTAATTACCACAGAATCCTCAACTGCTAAAAATCCCTGATAGTCTCTATAGATCACATCGCCTTCGATACAGGTAAAGCCGACAAGGTCGATTGCATCAAACTTCGTCTGTGGCTCTCCGCCTGAAATAATCTCAAGTGGCGGATTCACTCCCATCATGCTTATGTTCTTCTGACTGCCAAGAACTGACGCTATATGCTTACCTCTTACATTCTTTATAGTCTTAACCGTGCCAACAAACCTCATGCAATCGCCAACCAGTGCAGACCCAGGCTCGATAATCAATTCCGGTCCTTTTTCTCCAAATCTCTCAAAGAATACCGTCGCTGCCGCTTTTGCATAATCCGCATAATCAGGAATTACAGAGGAAAACTGAGTCTTCAAGGAATCATCCATCTTGCCGAACAAGGCACCGCCCAAATCTATTCTCTCAGGAATGATACCCAATCTGTCTATCAGATCAATCATTCCTTTTGCCCTAGCCGGCCAATAATCAAGTTGCCGTTTGGCGAAATGGCATTGGAAATTTATAAACTTTACATTGTCAGTTGATGTGACAAATGCCAGAGCTTCTTTGAAATCCGCGCTGTCAACATCAAACCCGAATCTTGAGATAACGCCATCCCCGACATCATAATTACATCTAATTCCCAAGCGCAAAATGGCTTTAGGATGACTGTCAGCAATCTCCTTAAGCATTTTAACTTCTTCAAGTGAATCAATATTGATAATGCCCCCATTAAGGAGGTATTTTTCAACGGCGGAAGGATTCTTAATCGGTCCATTCCAGATTATATTTTTATACTCTACACCAACCCTGAGTGCTAATTCCATTTCCATCTCGGAAACCACCTCAGCATAGCCGCCCATCTGATCAACAATACGACATAGCTTCGGCGTATAGTTTGTCTTGTAGGAATATGCTATATTGAAGTTCGGATAGATAGACGA
>CAVJCN010000367.1:0-2710 GCA_963647945.1 Absicoccus sp.
CCGCGGTAATTCCGATTAAGGAATTTGCCGAGGATAAATTCCTCATCGCAGTTACCAAACAGGGAACCATCAAGAAGACTGCTCTTTCCAACTTCGATACCAACAGAAAGACCGGACTTATCGCCATGAACCTAAAGGACGGCGACGAGCTGATCGGAATCAAACAGACCAGCGGCACAAACAACGTCATCATAGTCACGAAGCAGGGCAAGTGCATTTGCTTCTCCGAGGACGACGTAAGACCTATGGGAAGAATCGCAGGAGGCGTGAGAGCCATCAAGCTGGAAAAGGACGACGAAGTTGTTGCCATGGAGCTGGTTGAACCGGGTCAGGAACTGCTGGTTGTAACCCAAAAAGGCTTCGGCAAGAGAACAAAAGTGGAAGACTACAAAATACAGGTTCGGGGCGGCAAGGGACTTTTGACCTACGACAAGGGCAAGTTCAAAAAGACCGGAGAGCTTGTAGGTGCCATGGCTGTGGACAACGACGACGACATATTGCTCATAAACTCCGACGGAATCATCATCCGCATGGCGGCGAAAGAAATTTCGAAGCTGGGCAGAGCGACCCAGGGCGTCAAGATCATGAACGTGGGAGAAGACGCGAATATCATTGCGCTGGCAAAAGTCATCAAAGATGAGGAGCTTGACCAAGAAAAAGAAGCGGATAACGCTGCCGCAAGTAGAGAAACTGCTGACAGTGCGGATGAGCAGGAGCAAATGAAATTTTAATTTGAGATTAAAAATAAAAGAAGGAAGGGAAATTAGCATGGCGGACAGAGTTAAATTTATCATTCCGGGAAAACCGGAATACATAGCGATGATCAGACTTGCGGTGGGTGCCATCGCGGATACATCGGGATTTAACGTTGAAGAAATCGAGGATATCAAAACCGCTGTGGGGCAGGCTTGCAAGAACATTTCCTGCCACGGCAAGGAAGGAATGACCACCGAATACACCCTCGAATGTGTAATTGACAAAAATCTTTTGGAGATTTACGTAACGGACACAGGCTCCATGAACTGCGGAGACGGACTTTCCATGCAGTGCATGGACTGCCCGAACGAGGGAGACATCGGCGTTTACCTCATCAACACCCTGATGAGCGAAGTAGAGCTTATCGACAATCCGGGATGCAAGAAAACAATTAAGATGGTAAAGAGGAAATAATGCAGCAGAAGCAGAGGACGGCAGAGCTACTTAGAGAGTATGCGAAGAATCCCACGATTGAGCTTAGAAACAAAATCGTCGAGGAAAATCTATATATCGTAGACATCTTAATAAGAAAATATTTGGGCAAGGGCGTCGACTATGACGATTTGTATCAGGTTGGCGCCATGGCTCTTGTTTCTGCTGTCGAAAGATTCGATCCCTCAAAGGGCTACGAATTCCAGAGCTTTGCAACTCCAACCATTCTCGGGGAAATCAAAAAATATTTCCGGGACAAGGAATGGAGCCTCAAAGTTCCCCGGCGAATGAAGGAAAACGCCGGCAAGGTTCAGGAAGCGAAAGAAAAGCTCACGGGAGAGCTGGGCAGAGTGCCTACGGTAGCGGAAATCGCAGAGCTTACGGGACTGACCCACGAGCAGATTTTCCAAGCAATGGAAAGCGCCAAGGCTTACGGCACCTATTCGCTGGATAGCCCCGCTGCACCTTCCGATGAGGAAGCGGATGCCACAGCTCTTGAGAAATACATCGGCTTTGAGGACAACGGATTTGAAAGAGTCGAACTTGGCGAAATAATAAATAATGTGCTGAAGGATTTCAGCGACACCTATAAATACATATTTAAACAGAGATTTATCTTGAATAAGTCCCAAAGCGAGATCGCATCGAAGCTGGGAGTGTCACAGATGACCGTATCCCGTGCAGAAAAGGCAATCATCGAAAGTTTTAAAAAGGAGCTAAAAAAATGAAACGAGTTTTTTCGGGAGTGCAGCCTACGGGCAATATACATTTAGGGAATTATCTGGGAGCCCTAAGACAATTTGTGGAGCTTCAGGAGGATCACGAGTGCATATACTGTATCGTCGACGAACACGCCATAACGGTTCCCCAGGATCCCAAGGAGCTGAAAAAGCACATTCTGGATGTTGCGGCGCTGTACCTTGCGGTGGGGGTAGACCCTAAGAAATCCATAGTTTTCGTCCAGTCCCAGGTTTCGGGACATGCGGAGCTGGGATGGATTTTGACCTGCTGTGCAAACACCGGAGAACTTTTCCGCATGACCCAATTTAAGGCAAAGAGCCAGGGTAAAGAATCCGTGGGTGCAGGGCTTCTCACATACCCGACGCTGATGGCGGCGGATATTTTGCTTTATGATACGGATGTGGTTCCTGTGGGAAACGACCAAAAACAGCATATCGAGCTGACCCGGGATCTTGCCATAAGGGTAAACCACCACTACGGCAAGACTTTTGTGGTTCCCGACGGAAGATTTATGAAAGAGGGCGCAAGAATCATGGCGCTGGACGATCCGACTTCCAAGATGTCAAAGTCCGCAGAAAATATCCACAGTAGGATATCCCTTTTGGACGAGCCCTCAAAGATTAAAAAATCAATCATGAAAGCAACGACGGACTCAGACGGAATCGTAAAATTCGATGTGGAAAACAAACCGGGAATCAGCAATTTGCTGAATATTTACAGCGTTTTGTCCGGAAAGACGATTTCGGAGCTGGAAACCGCTTACGAGGGCAAGGGCTACGGC
>CAVJCN010000368.1:0-2708 GCA_963647945.1 Absicoccus sp.
GCTCCTGATTGAAGTCGGCGTGCGGATAGTCGAACTTGGGCTTGCCGATCTCCGCGACCATCTTATTGATCAGCTCGATCTGCTTCTGGTTCTCGTTGTGGGCAAGCTCGATGGCGCGGTACATGGTGTCGTTATCGACCTCGTTCGCACCGGCCTCGATCATCACGACCTTTTTGCCGGTGGATACCACGGTCACGTCAAGGTCGCTGGCCTTGCGCTGCGCGCTCGTGGGGTTGAGCACCAGCTCGCCGTTCACAAGGCCGACCTTCAGCGCGCCGACCGGCCCGTTCCAGGGAATGTCGGAGATGGCGAGCGCGGCGGAGGTGCCGATGAGCGCGGCGACCTCGGGCGAGCAGTCGTGATCGACGGCCATGACCGTCGCCATGATGGACACGTCGTTGCGGAAATCATAGGGGAAAAGCGGGCGGATGGGGCGGTCGATGACGCGGCTGGTCAAAATGCCCTTCTCGCCGGGACGGCCCTCGCGGCGGTTGAAGCTGCCGGGGATGCGGCCGACGGAATACATCTTTTCCTCAAAGTCAACGCTCAGGGGGAAGAAGTCGATGCCGTCGCGCGGACGGGCGGAGGCCGTGGCGCAGACAAGCACGCGGGTGTCGCCGTAGCCGACCATGACGGCGGCGTTGGCCAGCTCGGCGAGCTTGCCGACCTCGAGCGTCAGCGGGCGGCCGGCCAGCTCCATTTCGTACTTGTGGTAGCCGGGGAACTGTCTGTGTGTGATGATGGTGGACATGATCGTACTCCTTTTCAGATTTTGTCGGGAGCCTTGTCCGACCCTTTAGCACTTGAGCTCAGCCGCGAAGGCTTCGCGGACAAGATCAACTGCTAAATGCGGGAATCGGCCCCCATTTTGGAAAAATGCGCGGGCACAAGATAGCAAAACACGCGGGGAAAGAAAAACTTCCCCCGCGCATATTGACTCTTACTTACGGATGCCGAGCTTGGCGATGATGGCACGGTAACGCTCGATGTCCTTCTTCATGAGGTAGTCGAGCAGGCTGCGGCGCTTACCGATCATCTTGTAAAGGCCGCGGCGGGAATGATTGTCGTGCGCGTGAACCTTGAGGTGCTCGGTGAGCTGGTTGATGCGCTCGGTGAGAATGGCGATCTGGACCTCGGGGGAACCGGTATCGCCCTCATGGGTACGGTTGGCTTCGATAATAGCGGTTTTCTGGTCTTTGAGCATCATGGTTGTGTTTCCACCTTTCTTCAAATTCACCCGGAACTGAGCGGCGGGACAGGTGACGATCCGCGTCCTAAGTTCGGGTATGCTCCTGCGCGCCTTCACGCGCTTTGCTATCATACCACGGCTTTTCCTTATTGTAAAGGGAAATCTGCAAAAATATTCCGCGCATTGACTTGCAAAACTAAATTCCAGTAGAGGGTGGAAGTTACTCCTACAAACAGAAGACTGGAATTTAATCTTACAAACAAGAATAGGACAGAAATCGGATAGGATGGTAGGATCACAGGAGTTAGAAACGAGTACTCTCAGTAGAAGGCAGTTTTTCCCTATAGCTCGGAAATCAGACTTGAGAAGAAGCAGTTCTCTAACAACTCCGCTGGCTGCTTATGCAGGCGCTTGCAGTAGCAGGTTCCTTATCATCGGCTACTATAAAAGGTAGAACCCCTCAGAAGACTGTAGAAGCCGTTCTGCTGGGTGCTGATTGTCAGCGGGACTCTTTTTACCTGCTTCGTCCATGAAGGCATCCAATACTCCTCCTATGGCCGCTGTGAGGACTTGCTCTTTCTCGTTTGCATAAGCACGATGCTCGCCATCCTTCTTCGTTTTCGGCATCACAGCTTTTTCGGCTGAAACACGGGGGTGTTCCAACAGCTTGCCAAGTGCAACAGAAAACGAAAGCGTACTGATTAAATAACCGCAAGAACAGAGACCTTGACTTTGCAGAGAGTCTCCGTTCTCGCAGTTACTTTTTTAGGTTAAATTTTCAAGTGTGTAGACTGACATATCAATCCGTTGCCTGAAATCGGTCAAGGATATAATCGTTTAGCGTTTTCCCTGTTGCCGTGATGATTCCGCTGCTTTCATCGAAATCATAGACGGAATCTTCCTCGTCTACCGATACCATCTTCTTCCCATCCATTGGTGTTCTGTGCGGAGTTCGGTCTCTAAGTCTTTGCACAGAGCGGTGTGCATCCGCAGGGGAGAGATGCTATCATCTCTCCTCACTCTTTTTTGTCCCGCATAGCACGATGCGCTCCCTAAAAATGAAAAACCGATTGAAAATAGTTGAAATTAGTTGACGAATGAGAAAATATGAGGTAAAATACAGACAATAAATAAGGTGATTCGGCAAAATGGCCGGCCATTTTATGTTTTGCTCCGCAAAACATAATGAAAGTCTGAGAAAGAAAAGGGGTGCGTTGACTTGGCAAGGCTCGAAGACATCACTGTTGGCAGCCACATTACAGGGCTTGTAAGTAATGCCACAGTCCAAGTCTCGGCAGTCAAATGGTACGGGTCTGCCGCGATAGAGATAACGGGGAAGGATGACCGCGGCAATCAGGTCAATCAGATGCTATTTCGGGCGGACGAAAACACGGTCGGTGTTGTTGATAACGGGCTTCCGTGGAGCTTTGATATAGATGCAGACCTTATGCGGCTGGTATCGGAAGCATATCGTATCAACTTAGCACACATCTTCGACCCGTACCTTGCGGTACATACC
>CAVJCN010000369.1:0-2702 GCA_963647945.1 Absicoccus sp.
GGAGAGGTATCGAAGTGGTCATAACGGGGCTGACTCGAAATCAGTTTGCGAGCAATCGCACATGGGTTCGAATCCCATCCTCTCCGCCAAAAAAGTCCAGTAAACTCAAGGGTTTGCTGGACTTTCCTTTTTTGTCCGG
Source organism: Absicoccus sp. (assembly GCA_963647945.1). Lineage (GTDB taxonomy): Bacteria > Bacillota > Clostridia > Peptostreptococcales > Anaerovoracaceae > CAG-238. The sequence goes on from CAVJCN010000369.1 coordinate 140, forward strand.
CTCCTTAAATTTGCCGATTTTCCGTGTTAGAACGGGCCGTTTTTCGTGTTAGAACGGCGTGATTTTAGTCGAAAACCGGGTTCGAATCCGGTCCTGTTATCTCGCCCTGCTCGGTTACATTTTCCCAGCGGCTCCCGAAATCATCTGATCTCGGAAGAAGCATTCCTTGTTCCATGGCCTGCGCCGAGGATATTTTGGATCTGTAGTCGAGATGGGCGTAAATATTGGCGGTCGTGCTGAAATCCGAGTGGCCGAGCCACTCCTGGATTTGCTTCAGCGGCACGCCATTGGCCAGCAGAAGGCTGGCGCAGCTGTGACGCAGATCATGAAACCGCATCTTGGGCATACCGTGTTTTGCTATGTACTTGGGAAAGTGCTCCGTCAAATAACTCGGGCGCATACGCTCTCCCAGCTCATTCACAAAAACATAACCGTCGTACTCGTAGTTATAGCAATTGCCGCAAACCTTCTTGTTTAGCTCCTGCGCCTCTTTGACCTTTTGAAAGTAGTCGCGGAAGCTACCCACTAATGGAAGCGTTCTCAGGCTCGATTTGGTCTTAGCAGAATCCTGCTCAATGATCCTCATGGTGCCGTCGATCGTTGCCTCTGTGACGGTTCGTTTGATGGTCAGCGTTCCACGATTGAAATCGATCGCATCCCACTTCAGCCCGAGCACCTCGCCACGGCGCAATCCATAAAACGCAGCAACCAAAACCGGAAGCTCCAGCCGCGTTCCCTTGACGACCTCAAACAGCTTCTGCATTTGCTCTGCGTCAAGGAAGGTCGGCTGAAAGGAGTTCTTCCTCGGCCTATCCACCTTCATGGCAACATTCTGCGGCACCATGTCGGTTTTCATCGCGTACTTCAAAGCCTGATAAATCACCGCGTGATAGTGGATGACGGAATTCGGCTTAACCGTTTTCAGCTTCTCCGTATAAAACTGTTGGATGTGCCGAGCCTCCAGCTCTTTCAAGGTTAGCTCCTTTTTACGGAAATACGGGCCGATCGTGCTTTTGACCATCCCTTGATACGCGCCGAATGTTGCGGGCTTGATCCTCGCTCTGACAATTTCAAGCCATTGATCCAAATAATCCGCAAAGAGCATATTGGAGTCTAATTCTCCAGCCACCCGGGGAATCTCGAATTCGCTGCGAATACGAATAAGCTCCTGTTCTGCCCGTCGCTTATTGCCTTTTTGGGGTAATCCTGTCGATACCCATTTTTGATGGCGTTTTCCTGCTGCGTCCTGATAGCTGAGAACGGCATAATAGTAGCCGTTCTTCAGCGCAAGAGTTCCTGATACCATTTTTATTACCTCCGGAATTATTGAATTGTATACAGGCATCTCCCACCGACACCTACATTTTACCCGGTCGATGGGAGATACTCAAATATGCGATCATCAAAACAGAGTTCAAATCGCACTTTTTCCCTGATCCATGACATACTCAATGACATTGACCTTGGGTATCCGGAAAGCATTTCCGATTTTCAGGCCTCTGATATACCCGTCATTGATCAAGTCATAGGCAAGATGGCGGCTGATACCAAGCATCGATTGGAGCTGAGTGATGTTCACGATGTCCGGATACTCCGGAAACATCATCAGGTACAGTTCTCTCAGTTCAGACTTTTTCATCGCCATTCGTCTGCCACCTCATCTTTCTTCTCCGCTTTGGAGTAGATGATGAAATCGTACCCGTTGCGATAATTGCAGAAATCACAGCGTTCTTTTGCTTGTCCGTGATTCTCCCGCACGATCCTATAGATTCCTGTGTCGAGGAACTGGCTAAGGCAAACCGGGCAAAGGCACAAATACATCGGTCTATTCAAAACGGAGTTCCTCTCGTTCAAATGGTTCATATTCTGCTGCTCCTTTGTTTTCGAAATAATCCCTTCACTTGGTAGGCAACGAAAACGGGCAAAAATTAACCCCCATACAGAAGTTTTTTGAGTTTTGCAATCTTTTTGCAGATTGCCGCAGGGGCAATGCCGCGAATTTCTGCAACCTCCCGCTGTGAATAGCCTTCAAACGCGATCCGCGTCAGAAGGTCTAGATCCCTTTCGGGCAGAGAAATAATCTTCCGATATAATTCGTCATTCTCCATTTCATCAACCCACGCAAAGCGGGGATCAGCTTGGAAAGAGTACTTGTCGCACGCAGAAAGCGCGCTGGAGAACTTTTTCAACAAGGCAGACATAGATTCACCCTGTTCGGTTCCATCGTCACAGGCGCTTTCTGAGAGGGGCTGCGTGCGCCGGCACTCCGTCCTGTTTTTTCGGAACATATTCAGGTCGAACGCATAGATAGCCTGAATGTCCTCTTCACTCATTCCGGCAGCTTTATATTCGCGGTAGAGCTTCTTCCACTCCTCGGTGAATTTTCTCTTTTCGAGTCCATAATGAAATCCCATTTGTCGTAATCTCCTTTGAATTTTTTAATTTGGGTAAAAGTCAAAAATTCGGAGATCACGGGTATTCAGCGATATAGCAGTGCCACTGATCGCGCATAAAAAGTCCTTTCCGCCTGCTGCGGTCCAAAGGACACAACTACGCTGGCGAA
>CAVJCN010000370.1:0-1464 GCA_963647945.1 Absicoccus sp.
GGCCTTTTGACCACCCCAATGAGATGAAATTATTCTAACGATTGACGATGCAGGAAAATAGGAAGAAAAAGAGACAGCCCAGTTGCATTTTACTCTGCAACTGGGCTGCTCTCTTTTAATAATCTCTGCGTCTTTGCAATGACTGACCAAATATCCTTTTCAAATTGGATACTACCATGAAATAGCGGAGCCAAAAAGAAAAGAGCCTCCTTTATGTTCCTCAAATCCGCATAATCGGTTCGGTTGTCTTGGAGGTGTTGATGCGTTTCATAATATCGGGTCCGTAAATCTTCTGATACGGAATCTGAAGCAAAGTAGGTTGCAATGAGGCCGTCAATAAGTGCTACCTCATCCATCGTAAAGAACATATGATCTCTCCCATCGCGCACAATACCAGCATATAGTACCACACAGCTCGCTCAAGTACAAGATGGAATACAGCAAGCACTATCCAGTTAGCTGAACTGGAAGTAATTGTTCTACAACAATACTACAATGAGACCAACAATAGATGCAAATAGCTGCGCTATGCTATAGCCTCTGATACCGCACCGGTATCAGAGGCATTTTTGTTTTTTCAAATTCATGGGTGGTCAAAAGGGTGTCGTTTTCTACATTTATTACGAGAAGCGCATGCGAGGTGTTTTATCTCTTGGCGACTGTAGCTTCTCGCACTATTTACCCAGCGCTGCACCTTGAAAACTGCATACGATTCCAAGACATCACCGTGTCCGAGCCACTATGAGCAAGTGAAAGAGGCGTGGTCAAGCCTCGTTGCGACGACTGCACGGGAAAACAATGGTACACTCGTCCGGCTAGGCCTCAAACCGAGGGACGACGCACCCACAAGCATGGGCCGAGGCTGGAATGCCTGTGTCCCCCTGACCAGGGGACTTGGAATCGATATCTTAAACCTATTACTTTGTAGGAAAGGGGGTGTATGAGATGAGCTGCACACAAAAGCAGCAATTAGTAAGTTTTCCGAAGGTCAGGATATGGAAACCTTGGTTCCGTCACTTTAATAACCACAAGGAATTCCGAAATGAAGGAACCGTCCATCTTTTCAGTCTCATGGCACTCTTTAGCTATGCAAACTTCCGCTCGAATGAGCGCGTGATCAATGGTGAGAGATACATGGAGGCACCTGGCCAATGGATCTGCAAGCTTGGATCGTTACCCAGGATTCTACGTGTCCATTCCAAAAGACAAGCTCTTGAGCAATTGGACTATTACGAGAAATACGGGTTCCTGACCTATGAATGGCTCGATGAAGAGAATGAGATCATTCGCTTTTCTATCACCCATTGGAAAGAGCATTGCGCGAGCCTACAGTATAACTATTATAGCTATAAGGGCTCCGGATTCTTTTTCTTCCCATTACCTGTTGGCCGAATGCTCCTACGAGTCGCTCTCAAAACAGATGGGATCGTATTTAGTGAATTGGACGCCATTATGGACATGTGG
>CAVJCN010000370.1:1474-2694 GCA_963647945.1 Absicoccus sp.
GTGCTGTATACCGGCAGGACCATCCGGGCGGCACTGGATGCCATTATGGACATGTGGCTGCACACAATCTTAAACGATCCAAAGGTGCGAGGCTCGGAGTATATGCCGGTCGTGTATTACTCCAATATGCGAGGTGTGCCGTTGCTCTCATATACCTACCTTGCAAAACGTTGGGGTTGGTCAAAATCCCGCGTTGGCCGCTTCATGTTGAAAGCTGGCGAATACGGAATTATCAGCCGTGTGAGTTTCTCAAGCTCACGCGGCTCTGTCATTTCAATGTGTCGGTATCGAGAAATGATTTTTGGCGATACCTGCGAAGAGCTCGAGCTAAGCAGCATTGGTGAGATCATTGGCATTACAAAGGCTGCTGATTTGGTCGATCCCGATGAAGGCAAGTTGGATATCAGCATTGAAACTCGCGTCCCGCCCGCTCACACTATAGGAAAGCCACGAAAAGCCTTGAGAATTCAAGTGTTTCTGGTGGTTCGGAGTTCTTTTTTTGCTCGTCAAATTCCATTAGTCTTCTACAGTGCTTTAGACTGGGAGGTAATGAATCAGGAGAAGAATAGCCGCGATCCGCCTTCCGAGCCCCAATCCGGAAAGGAGATGAAACAATGACATCAGATAGCACTCCCGCGTTTGAGATAGAAAAAGAAGCTTTGAAAACAGAGATTGAAACTGGCATCCAATCCGGTGTTAATCATTTAGAGGCGAAGGCCGCAAAACGCAAGGATGTGGATAAGTATCATAACACAAGGCATCTGCTCAAGCAGTACCGGAAAGTGGCTTATGCGGTCCAAATCTCGGAAGCGGATATGAATGTTCGAATGGAAATGGAGCATGGCACCCGCCTTTCCACTCTTGAAGTCAATGCCGAACTGGCTGGCGTGGATTTGTCCGGTTCTAAATTGGAGGGGTATGCCAGAACCGTCATTCGGAGTAAAAACATGCTCCAGATTATTGATAACGCGCTTAACACGGTGCGAATGGATCCAGACCATGGAGAGCTGATGTATCAGGTTCTCTACCTCACATACTTCTCAAAAAAGAAGCCCGTGAATCGTGAAGTAATTTTGGCGGAACTTGATCGGCAAGGATTCCCCATGTCAATGGTAACTTATCATAGCTATCTCAACATGGCAATTCGAGCAATTGACCGCATCCTATGGGGTTACACGGCGCGTGATTGCATGGAGATTATCAAGCAGTTTTTACCCTGA
>CAVJCN010000371.1:0-1675 GCA_963647945.1 Absicoccus sp.
AAATGAAAAAAAGAAATTCTAAAATCGTACAGGCAACCGTATATAATAATTTAAAGACTCTTGCGGAATCCGGAAAAATTATTAGAATTTCCCATCCGGGATTCCCCGAACGCTACGACAATACTTCCAGGCACGACCATTTGATTTGCAGCGTGTGCGGGGCGATTTCCGACATCAGGCTGGGGGATTTGACAACATCCATCGAAGAACAGCTGGGACAGAAGATTGATTCCTATGACCTTAGAATCAACTATAAATGTTCCGGCTGCAAAGAAAAAGCAAAATATTAAAAGAAAGAAAAGGAGATAATGAAATGAGTACCACAACAAAATATGCAGGCACACAGACAGAGAAAAACTTAGAGGCGGCTTTTGCTGGAGAATCCCAGGCGAGAAACAAATACACATATTTCGCTTCCGTGGCGAAAAAGCAGGGATTTGAGCAGATTTCGGGACTTTTCCTCAAAACTGCGGAAAATGAAAAGGAACACGCGAAAATGTGGTTCAAAGAGCTTAACGGCATCGGTGATACCGCACAGAATCTGCTTTCCGCGGCAGAGGGCGAAAACTATGAGTGGACGGATATGTACGATGAATTTGCCAAGACGGCGGAAGAAGAGGGCTTCCCGGAACTGGCAGCTAAATTCCGCCTTGTAGGAGAAATTGAAAGACATCACGAAGAAAGATACAGAGCGCTTCTTAAAAATGTGGAAACGGCAGAAGTCTTTGCAAAGAGCCAGGTCAAGGTTTGGGAGTGCAGAAACTGCGGCCACATCGTAGTGGGAACCGCCGCACCGGAGGTTTGCCCGACCTGCAACCACCCGCAGAGCTACTTTGAAGTACACGCTGAGAACTATTAAACTTGAAGCGGCATAGGGACACGATAGCAAAGCCCGCCGAAAAGGGCACAAGAGGACACAAGAGGGATAAAATCACGGAGGATAAGAGAATGAAAGAACAGAAATTTTATATTTGCAAACATTGCGGCAATTTGGTAGCTATGGTTAAGGAAAGCGGTGTGCCGATCATCTGCTGCGGCGAAGAAATGCACGAGCTTGTGCCGGGAACCACCGACGGAGCGGCAGAAAAACATGTGCCTGTTTGCACCGTGGAGGGTAACAAGGTCACGGTAAAAGTAGGAAGCGCAGAACACCCGATGCTTCCGGAACATTCGATTCAGTGGATCTGGCTCAAGACGAAGCAGGGCGGACAGCTGGCAAAATTGCAGCCGGGGACAAAACCCGAAGCAGCGTTTATTCTTGCCGATGGTGATGAAGCAGAAGCGGTTTACGAATACTGCAATCTCCACGGACTTTGGAAAGCGTAAGAATCCGAAAATAACCAGAGCATAAAAACAAAAAAAGTTTAAAAAAATCGGCGGACTTCCATATGATATTCTACCATATAGGGAAGCGCCGATTTTTTCGTAAAATATTTCCGCAAACATTAAATTGTTTTGTACGGACACGATTCTTCTTTTTAATTTGGAGTTTACTCAGGCTTTACTATTTCGGCTGTTTCAGCTTTCTCGTAAAGAAAATGTCCGAAATCAAATCCGAAAGGCCGCTTACAAAAAGCCCCAGCCCCAGCATAAAGAATAATACTTTTGCGGTGGAAAACGGGTTCATCATGACCAGAATACCGAACAATGTAATCACTGCGGATATGATGAGAAC
>CAVJCN010000371.1:1685-2672 GCA_963647945.1 Absicoccus sp.
GATGAGAACGCCGTAAAAGGTGCCATAACCAAATTTTTTAAAGTTAATTACATTTTGGATTCCCTCAAGCCCTTTATATGTAATCATAAATCCGAGAATGAAGGGAATGATGGCGATAATCATGGTTCCTTTAAACCAGAGGAAGATGCCGAGGATCATATAACTTACGCCTATCGCAAAGCCGTTTGTGTCCTCGGTAATTCGCGTTTCGACTTTTGTCACCGCGTAACCCAGCAGCTTGGCAATTCCGAAGATTATTACGCAGGCTGCCAAAAGAGCGCAGATCATATTTTCCACTTTCTGAGGCCATATCATCAGCGCCAGACCCAACAAAACGTAAATAAGCGATGTGGTGAACTTCGCTATTCCTGAATTTTTCATCATTTCGTATGTCCTTTCTTTGCGGCAACGCCGCCTGCATAACCATTATACCACAACCCCAATTCGTTAAGTTGTGATTCAATGGTTCTTACTTTACGGCAACGCCGCCCTTATAATCGATAGAACCATTATACCACGAAACATGAAAAAAACAAGATATTTAGCAAGCCCCGGCGCTATTGCCCGGCACCGGTCACCCTATTTGTATGTTAGGAAATATCCTGAAGACGCTTAACGCAAATCCTGCCCGTCCCGCGCTTGCAGATATTTTTCTCGGGTAGCCATGCCGCCCCGAAGGTGACGCTCGGCTTTGTTGCTTTCTAAAACATTTTTTACTTCAACGGCAAGTGCAGGGTTAACCTCCATGAGCCTTTCGGTAACATCCTTATGAACCGTGGACTTGCTCACACGGAATTTTTTCGCTGCCGCCCTGACTGTAGAATTGGTATTTACTATGTAATGAGCCAGCTCAAGTACCCTTTCCTCTATATAATCCTTCATTGGCAGACACACTCCTTGCTTATTCGTTAAGACAATATATGCCGAGGGTATTGGAAATATCACAGCGTATTTTGCAAAGCAAAACAGCGAAAACGCTTCTTTTCC
>CAVJCN010000372.1:0-2669 GCA_963647945.1 Absicoccus sp.
TAAACAAGAAAATGAGTTACACCAACAGCTGCGCTTCTGAGTATATCGGCTGTCACATATTTGAAAGCGTAGGCATTCCGGTACAAAAGACATTACTCGGAACCTATACAAAAAACGGAAAAGAGAAAGTTGTTGTTGCCTGCAAGGATTTCACTTCAACAGGCATCGTCCTGCAAGACTTTGCTTCGTTAAAAAACACCATTATTGACTCCGAACACAATGGATACGGAACCGAACTTCCGGACATTATGCGCGCAATTGAGGAGCAAACAGCGATAAACCCCTATGAACTGAAGAAGTGGTTTTGGGATATTTTCATTGTTGATGCTCTCCTAGGAAACTGGGACAGGCACAATGGAAACTGGGGGTTTTTGTATAATACCGAAACGGATAGAATAGAAATTGCTCCGGTTTACGATTGCGGAAGCTGTCTGTTCCCGCAAGCCGATGAAGTAATTATGCGGAGCACATTGGATAGCCAAGATGAGCGAAACCTGCGTGTGTACCAGATACCTTTGTCGGGCATAAAAATCAATGGATCCAAAATAAATTATCACGACTTCATTTATTCTTTGGAGAACGAAGATTGTAACAGCGCGCTGGTGCGTATTCACTCGAGGATAGATTTAGCAAAGATCAATCAAATAATTGACGATACTCCATATATAAGCGAAGTTCAAAAGAACTTTTACAAGACGATGCTTAACGACCGCAAAGAAAAGATATTGGATATGTCATTTAGGAAACTCTGTGAGCAGAGAAGTAAAGATTATCGGGGTGTATGACAGACGCAAAAGAGGTAGCCATGAAGTACAAAAACACAATTCGCGGCAAATTCATAGACCGCCCCAACCGCTTTATTGCCCATGTCGATGTGAACGGAAATTATGAAACGGTGCATGTAAAAAACACCGGGCGGTGCAAGGAGCTGCTTATCCCCGGCTCAGATGTAACCCTTGACCCTTCGGACAGCCCAAAGCGCAAAACAAAATACGACTTGGTTTCGGTTTACAAAAAAGGAACCGGCTGGATAAATATTGACAGTCAGGCTCCTAACATGGTGGTAAAAGAGTGGCTAAAATCGGCACCAAAGCAATTTCCGAATATAACACTTTTTAAGCCGGAGCAAACTTACGGAAATTCCAGAGTGGACTTTTATCTTGAATGCGGCAGCCGCAGAATATTTATTGAAGTAAAGGGCTGCACCCTTGAAATCGACAGGGTCGGCTATTTTCCGGATGCGCCTACGGAGCGAGGTGTGAAACATCTTAGAGAACTGATAAAAGCGGCACGGGAGGGCTACGAATGTTATATAGCTTTTGTTATTGCCATTCCTGATGTCACGAAGGTGCTGCCAAACAGAACAACTCACCCCGAATTTGGGGAGGCACTGGATGAGGCAAAAGCCGCCGGTGTCAAAATACTATATCTGCCCTGCGATGTAAAACCGGAGGAGCTGGCCGTTATCAGGGCGGAAGAAGGGTAGAAGGGTAATCGTCAGCAAACAAAGTGAGGGGAAACTATAATTGCCCGGAAATAAAATGCGAACCGGAAATAAAATGAGAGGAGATCTAAAATGCCGTTACAGATAATAAAAGGCGATATAACGAAACTCAAAGTAGATGCCATCGTAAACGCGGCGAATAATTCACTGCTGGGCGGCGGCGGAGTGGATGGTTGCATTCACAGGGCAGCCGGCCCGGAGCTTCTTGTGGAGTGCCGGACGCTTCATGGCTGTGCCACGGGGGATGCGAAAATAACAAAGGGCTACAAACTGCCCTGTAAGTATGTGATCCACACGGTTGGGCCTATTTGGCGAGGCGGAAACTACGGCGAAAAAGAAAAGCTGATTTCCTGCTACCGAAAATCCCTTGAACTGGCAACGGAGTACGGATGTGAAACCCTTGCCTTTCCGTTGATTTCCGCAGGGGTGTACGGATACCCAAAGGAGGAGGCGCTGCAAGTGGCAACGGACACTGTCAGCGAATATCTGAAGAAAAGAGATATGCAGGTGTATATTGTGATTTTTGACAGAAACTTTCCTGTAAGGTAACTCTGCAAGCATTGACAATTAAAAGGTGTGCGCATGGTTTGATGATTACCAAGAATTTACAACAGAAAGACATTGAAACTACATAATGGAAAAATAAAAACCCGCGAACCGTTGAAATTCGGGGGCTTTATTCTATGGTGGACGATGAGGGGCTCGAACCCTTGACCTCCGCGTTGCGAACGCGGCGCTCTCCCAACTGAGCTAATCGCCCATATCTAACTCGCTGACTCAACAAGTATATCACATTTTGCGACAATATGAAAGAGTATTTATTAATAAATCCGGTATTTTTTACCTAGTTTTTATCCGGTTCCTTACCATTTTTTACCTATTTTTATCGTTTTTTGGGGTTTTGGAGGATTCAAGGGCGCTCCTTTAAATTATATATTTGATTTTATTGAGATTTTCGATTAAAATAAAAGTGTACGGTGTTTACGGAACAGGCGCAGGATGCAAAGGGCGAAAACAAAAAATCAAAAAACGAAAACCGAAAGCAGAAGACCTAAAGCAAAAAATCGAAAGCGAAAACCGTGCGACAAGCAGCGGAAAGGAGAACAGCCCCAATGGCACAGTTATATTATAGATACAGCACGATGAACGCCGGTAAGTCTATCGA
>CAVJCN010000373.1:0-1385 GCA_963647945.1 Absicoccus sp.
GGGATGAGGCAAGACACGGCAAGGCGCTGAAGGGTCTGCTGGACAGGTACTTCGGATAAGGGTTCTTTCGATTATCCTTTCGGCGTTGCCGCAAGGTTAGAACCCTTGCGATTCCGTGCAGGAATCTGAGGAAATCGTCCTAAAACAAGTCTTTTTTGAGGGGAAGCGGAAATAACTCTGCCTCCTCTTTTTTTCGCCTGTGTCCTTTGCGCGGACAGCATATCTAATTGTTCAATCATTTCATCTTTCATGCGGACAGAAACGATTTTATAACCGTCATCGCCTTTTCGGTTCTGCTTCTTTGTGATTTTAATTTCTTTTGCCATATAGCCCCCTCTTTTAGTTCTTCTTTTTAAAACTGCTGATGGCGCAAAGGCATGTACCTTTTTACCTGTCTATATGATTTCTATGTTATCAACACCATATTTCAGTATTACATTGATAAGCTCATTTCTTGAATAATTGCTTTCTGCCGCGATTTTGTCAAGAGCCGCAAGGGTATCTTCTTTTATTCTCACAGTTATAATCTTGCTGCCATCTTCCCCGCGCTTTTTGATTTGCAATGGTTCTTTCATAAATGCTGCCTCCCTCTTGCGCATCTAAAAAGTGTCAATTTAGTATAACACATAAGCACATTTATTTTTCTTTTAAGTGGCTTACAATCTGGTACAGCAGTTGAACATCTTTTTCGGAAAGTCCGGAAATATCAAGGCTGGCTGTTTTGTCCACGCACAGCAAATAATCTGTAGATACGCCAAAGGTATTCGCCAGTTCAACAACATATTGCGTTGATGGCGCAGAAATTCCCATTTCCCATGCATTTACGCTTGAACGGGTAATTCCCAGTTTTCTTGCAAGCTCTGCCTGCGTAAAACCTTTCTGCTCTCTTAAGTTTTTTATTCTGTCTGCAATCATTTTTTCACCCCGTTTTAAGGGTAAAATAATCTCAGAGATATTGCATTATCATAATGATGTTTATAGTTGACATATTAGCGTTTCGCATTTATAATCTTAATTAAATACAAACATCTAACTTGTTTATGAAAGGAGAAAAAATGCAGAAAATTGTAACTTTTATTGACCGTGACAAAGAACTGGTGGACGAAATCAAAAAATATCAAGAGGCTCATGGTTTGCCCTCTTTCATCTCAGCAGTGCGGAAACTTTGCAAAGATGCCTTAGTGGTAGCAAAAATTCAACATTAACAGAAGTATGAATAAGGAGAACGAAAATGAAAAAGAAAATTTTAGCAATCATTATGATTATGGTTTTATGCCTTGCGCTCTGCGCTTGCGGCGGCGGAACTGCTGCGACTATTACCGACAATGACGGCAATACGGTACAGATGACAGCGAAAGAGTTAAAAAAGGTTTACGACGAAAATG
>CAVJCN010000373.1:1395-2654 GCA_963647945.1 Absicoccus sp.
TTATTATGGTTATGACTGTGTGCCTTGCATTCTGCGCTTGCGGCGGTAGTTCAAGCGGAACATCACTCCCTAAAACAGATGAAGACGAGCGTTACAGTGTGACTTTGAACGACGCAAAGATTACGCGCACAATAGACCATTCAGATGATGGGGATAACTTTTTTATTCCAACTGACAGTGATTTGTCCACATCTACAAAAGATGTGTTGTTTGCGGGAGAAGATAAAACAATGTTATATTTTGAGGCAGAGTATAGCTACATAGGAAAAGAGCCTTATGAAACCACAGATTTTATTTTTCTTAAGGCATTTGAGCCAGAACTTTCAATTGGTGATTACAACTTTTCGTCTGATTTCTTTGTCTTTCATAGGATAAATAATGGGGATTGGAATATATGCGCATCAGATGCCGGCTCTGATATTAGAAAAGCTTTAGGGCTTGACCTTTCAGTACCAGGAGGCAATAAGGGCAACGGATCCCTTTTTGAGTATCAGCCATTAGAAGAGAATGTGTATACTTTGCGTGGCGTTATTGCCTTTCCTGAAAAAATTGCCGACGAATGCGCAAAAGGTTGCACCTTAAAGCTCGCTGGAACCTTCGGTGGAGTATCATTCACATTTACTCCAAATTAGGAAGCCCGCAGCAGGGCTCTCCTCTTTCTTTACTCTTAATCCTCTTCATCTTCCGGCGTTGCCACAAGGCTTAAACCAATGCGATTCCTTGCAGGAATCTGTTGCCGCAAGGCTTGAAATTACATGGAATTTATGCGAATGCCGGAGCAATCCGGCGTTCTTCCATTCTCGGTTTAATTTCTAATTCAATTTTTCCGGGGCGAGTTTCAAGTCCCCCTGCGGAGAACTGCGAGGTAGTCCTCGTAGGCAAAGGTTCTGTTTCTGCCGGCGGCGGTGGTTTGCTGCAAAATCCCCGCGTTGATAAGCCGCTTTACCGCGCTCGATGTGGTGTTGAAAGTTAGCCCCAGTTCCTCGGCGGTTTTGCGGATTTCGATGATGGGGTTTGCTTCCAAGTAGTGAAACACGAGCATCGTATTCTTTGCGGCACGACCCATCTCGGAAATAAGGGCGGTATTTTTTTCGTGCAGGAAGGTCAGCTCATCGATAGCTGCCGTCGCGTCCTCCGCCGATTCAATAATTGCCCGGAGAAAAAACTTCACCCACTGTTCGTAATCGCCTTTACGGCGCACTTCCGTCATTCGGTCATAATATTCCACACGATTCTTCTTCAAAAAATATGAAATATAC
>CAVJCN010000374.1:0-407 GCA_963647945.1 Absicoccus sp.
TGTTGCCACGGTTAACCTCCCCAATATGGGTATAGAGGTCTCGTTTGTGGACATGGCAGATCTGGAGGCGCTGAAGGCTGCCATTAAGCCTAATACCAAAATAATTTATTTTGAGACGCCCAACAACCCTATAATAAAGGTTACGGATGTCGCTGCTGTTAAGGCGATTGCGGGGGAGGACATCCGTGTAGTCGTAGACGCGACATTTGCGCCGCCGCCGATTCAGCATGTTCTTAAGCACGGCGCAGATATTGTACTGCACAGTGTAACCAAATATATTAACGGTCATGGCGATGCCCTGGGCGGCGTCGTAGTGGGCTCTGCTGCCGATATTGGACAGATTCGCGGCAGCGCCATGACGAAGCTTAACGGGTGTCCGCTCTCACCGTTTAACAGCTATTTGATTC
>CAVJCN010000374.1:417-2651 GCA_963647945.1 Absicoccus sp.
TTATTATCCAGGACTGGAGAATGACCCTTGTCACGAACTGGCGTGCCGCCAGATGGAAAATGGTCTTTTCGGCGGCATCCTCACTTTTGAGCTGAAGGACGACGTGAAGGGCATGAACAGTTTTGAGGCGGGCAAGAAGCTGCTGAACAATTTGTCCATCATTTCAATCGCGGTATCCCTCGGCGACCCTGACACGCTGATCGAGCATCCTGCAAGCATGACGCACGCTGCTGTTCCCAGACAGGAGCGCCTGGATGCTGGCATTACGGATGGTTTACTGCGTCTTTCCGCTGGTCTGGAGTCTGCAAAGGATCTTATAGGCGACTTTGAACATGCGTTTGCTGCACTTTAAATGCAGGAAGGGAAGTGTAATATGGAACAGAAGAAAGATTACGGTTGGAAAGGCTTTTTCCCGCTTTTTACATTCCTGGCGATTTACCTCGGCGGAGGTTTTATCTTCACGGCGCTGGGATACGGAGACACATCCTTTAAGCAGATTCCGCGTTTGGTAGCTCTTATTGGTGCGCTGTTTGTGTGCATGTGCATGGGCGGCAAGGAGCGCAGCCTAGAGTTTCGCATGGACACGTTCTGTAAGGGCATGAGCGATCAGGGCACTATGATCATGATCATAGTTTATCTTCTGGCGGGTGCGTTCTCAGGCGTGGCAAAGGCTATGGGCGGTGTGCAGGCCAGTGCCAATTTGGGGCTTAGTCTGATCCCTACACAGTTTTTGTTTGCCGGACTGTTTTTGATTTCTGCCTTTATGGCGACTGCCATGGGAACATCCATGGGCACTATCTCTGCAGTTGGTCCTGTTGCTGTGGCTGTTGCTCAGAGCGCAAATCTTAATTTGGCGCTGGCAATCGGCACCGTGCTGGGCGGTGCTATGTTCGGCGACAACCTGTCCATGATTTCGGACACCACCATTGCTGCGACCCGCGGCTGCGGCTGTGAGATGCGGGATAAGTTCAAAATGAACGGTGCGATCGCTGCAATTGCCGCAGTGATAACCATGATCCTTTATTCGCTGGTTGGCAGCTCAGCCGAGCTCTCAGGCGATTTCTCCTATGATTTTGTGAAGGTTATTCCATATCTTTTTATTCTGTTGTTCGCACTCACCGGGTGCAATGTGTTCGTCTTGCTGTTGGCAGGAATAGGTGTGGCTGCCGTAATTGGCTTTGCAACCAATTCTTTCGATATTCCCGGCTTTGCGCAGGCTATGGGAGACGGTATGAGCGGTATGTATGAGATCTGCCTGCTCGCACTGCTGCTGCGCGGTGTCGGTAGTATTGCACAGGAGCTGGGCGCGATAGACTGGCTGGTTTCGAAAATGCACGCAACGGTCAAGTCACGCAGAGGTGCAGAGTTTATGACTGCCGGTATGGTTTCTGTATTTGATGCTGCTATTGCCAATAACACCCTTGCCATCATGATGACAGCTCCGCTGGTGCGCAGCGCCGTGGCCAAGCATAATATAGCGCCTAAGCGCGTGGCGTCTATTCTGGATATCTTCTCCTGCGTTGTGCAGGGAATCGTTCCACACGGCGGACAGATACTGCTGTGCGTCTCGCTGACGGGGATGTCTCCCTTCTCTGTCATTGCCTCCAATTATTATTGCTATCTGCTGGCATTGGTGGCGTTGGCAACCATCCAGTTCGGCTTGGGGCGCACAAAAGAGGAAAAAGCCGGTATTCGGCTGTACGACGAGAATGACGAAGTAATCGTTCAGAAAAGACAGCGAGGAATATGAGCATTACGAGCTGGAGCTTTGCGCTCTTTTTGGCAATTGCATTGATCTTGTATTATACGGTGCTGGCGGGCAGGAGGCAGTGGTGGTGCCTTCTGGCGGCGAGTGTTGCTTTCTACCTTTTTGCAGGACCGAAGAATCTGGTCTATCTGGCGCTGACGGGGGTGACCTGCTGGCTGGGCGGAAGACGACTTCATGAGATGGAATGCGAGGGGCGAGAGCGCTTAAAGGCGCTTTCAGCCGCCGGCGTAGGAAGAGAGGAGAAAAAAGCGCAAAAGCGCAGGCTCCAGGGGCGGCGCAGGCGCGTGCTCTGGACGATTCTGCTCATTAATTTGGGGATCCTGGCACTGGTTAAGTACTGGGGCGTAGCTTATAAGGGGTGGCTTTTGCCGCTTGGCATTTCCTTCTATACCTTTCAGTCTGTGGGCTACCTTCTGGACTGTTATAATGGCAAAATACAGCCCGAGAAGAGCTTTCTTCGCTACTT
>CAVJCN010000375.1:0-2649 GCA_963647945.1 Absicoccus sp.
GACAATTCTTTTGTGGTGATATATTCTATAGAATATAAAATATATAATTTAGGAGGGCATCATATGGAGAACTTTTACATGTCACGCGGAGCGTCAAAAGTTGTAAGTACCTGTGCTGGGATCAAAGCCGGGGAACATGTTCTGATCGTAACGGAACAGTCCCGCTTCAGTATCGCGCAGGCACTCGCCACCGAAGTCTACCGTGTTGGGGCGGAACCGACTGTTTGTATCATGGAACCAAGATCTCAGGACAGTGCAGAGCCGCCGAAAGAGATCGCAGCCGCTATGAAAGCCAGTGATGCTTTCCTTTCCGTTGTGGGAAAATCCATCACTCATACCCATGCTGTAAAAGAGGCGATCGCCGCCGGTTCCAGAGGTCTTGTGCTGACACAGTTTACAGAGTCCATGATGGTTCATGGTGGAATCGAGGGGGATTTTGAGAAGCTGAAACCGATTTGTATTGGAATGGCGCAGGCGATGGCCGGTTCTGAAAAGATCGTTCTCACTTCCCCGAGCGGAACGCATCTGGAATATTCCGCAAAGGGCCGCCGTGGAAATCATCTATACTGTATGGTTGAAAAAGGTGAGTTTTCTACACTGCCGACGGTAGAGGCAAATGTTTCTCCGTTGGAAGGCACCGCAAACGGTATTATTGTTGCTGATGGAAGTATTCCATATATTGGAATCGGTGTTCTGGAGGAACCGGCTACATTGAAGGTGGAAAACGGACGGATCGTTGATATTTCCGGTGGAAAACAGGCGAAGATGCTCGCGGATGATCTGAAAGCGAAGAATGATCCAAATGTATACAATATCGCGGAACATGGTGTCGGTCTGAATCCAAACTGCCACTTCTGCGGATTCATGCTTGAGGACGAGGGCGTATTCGGAAGCTGCCACATTGGCATCGGTACCAGTATTACGCTCGGCGGTACCGTAAAGGCAAGCTGCCACTATGATGTTATTATGAAAAACGGTACGATCGTTGCAGATGGCAGAACGCTCATGGAGAACGGGGTTGTAAAACTATAATCGTTATTTCTAGCTGACTCACGGTTATCTTTACATTACGAAAGGGGAATATGTATGGAACTATCGCTCAATGTTTACTACACGATTGCTCTGGCAGTTATCATCTTACTCGTCGGTGATTTCATCAAAAAGCGCTGTTATATCCTGCGCAAATTCTGTATTCCAGTTCCAGTTGTCGGCGGTCTCCTTTTTACGATCCTTTTAACGATTACGACCATGACTGGCGTATTGAAGGTCTCACTGGATTCATCCTTTAATGAATTCTTCAGTCTCCTCTTCTATGCCGGTATTGGTTATACCGCAAGCTGGAAACTCCTGAAAAAGGGCGGACCGCAGGTTATTATTTTCCTGATCTTATCCAGTATCCTTGTTGTTCTTCAGAATGGACTCGGCGTTATCCTTTGTAAGGTCATGGGACTCAATTCCCTGATTGGTCTCGCTACCGGTTCGATTCCTATGGTAGGCGGAAACGGAACAGCTGCTGCCTGGGCCCCGATTCTTGAGAGTGCAGGTCTGGAAGATGCCAGCACAATTGCGATCGCTGCTGCTACCTTCGGTCTTGTATCTGGTGCCCTCTTAGGCGGACCGGTCGGAAGATTCCTGATTGAGAAAAACAATCTGAAACCGTCCACTGATTCCGAGACTATGCGTCTCGGTAAAGACGGCGAAGCTGCCGTTTCCATCACAGAAAAGTCGCTCACGGTCGCATCTTACCAGGTATTATTGACGATTGCTATCGGAACGCTGATCTCCTATCTCTTAAAACTTACCGGCGTTGAGTTCCCGGCCTCCGTCGGAGCTATGACTGCTGCCGCTATTTTCCGAAACATTGCTGACAGCAATGAGAAATTTGAGTTAAAATTGCCGGAACTCGCGATTATCAGCAACATCTCTCTTCTGATCTTCCTGGCACTGTCCATGATGACGATGAAGCTCTGGAGACTTGTTGACCTTGCTCTCCCGCTCCTGCTTCTCCTCTTTGCCCAGATCGTCCTGATGGCGATATTCGCAATCTTTGTAACCTTCCCGGTTATGGGCAAAAATTTCGATGCCGCGATTATGACCGCAGGTCAGTGTGGCTTCGGCCTCGGAGCTGTTCCAACCGCAATGGCAAACATGCAGACTCTGGATGAGAAGTACGGTCCATCCCCGAGTGCATTCTTTATTGTTCCGTTGGTTGGTAGTTTGTTTATTAATTTGGTGAACTCGGTAATTATTACGGCGTTCTTGAATTTCCTGTAAATTAAGGTAAAAATCGCGCCTGCTGTTGGAATGCAGCGAGCGCGATTTTTGTGTCATTATATCCGAACGTGTGTTCTATTTTCTTATTGACAATCTCATTTTCCTCTGCTATAGTTGAATTATCTCAATCCATAAAGGGGATGTTTTTATGTTTAGCTTTATTAATCGTTTATTTCAGTCAAATAAATCTTTAACCTATAACGCTGCAATCAAGCTTGTCTACGACAATAATATTCATACGCTGAGAAGCCGTATAAAGATCCTGATTGTGGACGATGAGGAGTTTGATATTGTTCAGATTCTAAGAGAACGAAAATATGATGTCTACTACAAGAGGGATATTACTTATGCCCTTGAAGCCGAACCGTTTGATAT
>CAVJCN010000376.1:0-2649 GCA_963647945.1 Absicoccus sp.
GTAAGATAATCAGGAAAGCGCTTTCTCAATAAGCGCAATTCTTTCCGGTCTTGGTCTTCTGTCATAGCAATACGAGTTGTATGTCGTCCGTTCGTCCATGTGTCCGACCATATCGCGAATGGTATTGATGTTCACTCCACCGTCTATCAATGCGCTGATATAGGTTTTTCTTGCCTTGTGACTACTCTTGGCAACCGTGCCGATCACATCACAATACCTTGCGTACAGTTTCCTGATTGCATAATACGAAAGCGGCTCATCATTTACGGAAAAGATATATCCAGAATCGTCTAAACCGTGTTTTTGCTGATAGGCTTTGGCGGCATCTATCAAGTGCTGGGCTTCCGCCGTTAATACTATGTATCTGCCGTCGTGGTGTCCCTTAGTAAAGTCTACGATTTCCTTGATATCATGTCGATACATACGATTTATGTAGATTTCACTTTCAGAAACATCCTCGTACCTTACTGCCACCAGCTCGCCGATTCGGATTCCGGTTTGAAACTGAAACAGGAAAGCAAGGGGTGCAAGTTTGTGAACCGTCATGTGTTCTCTTTCAAAGTCCCGCCATGCGATATCGTGCAGTGCGGCAACTTCTTCTTTTGTAAAAACCTGCGTTTCATTTGCTTTTTTCTTTTCCGGAATAAATATCCGTCTTCCGTCAATCTTCACCTTTTCCATCGGATTTACACTAATTATCTCGGAATCAACGGCGTAATCGAGGATCTGCCGCATAATCATGCTGATGTTATAATATGCTTTCTTCTTTTGATTCACCTTTTGAATAAGCTCGTGAGAAAAAATATCCATATCAAGCTTTGTCAGTTTGGCAACAGGCTTCTTCACTATTTCACTTTCCTCGTACCAGTTTTTCCAGTTGCTCTCGATCCGCTTTATATATGTGGGAGCAGCTGCGTGCAGTTCTTTCAGCTTGAGCCAATCCGGATACAAACTTTCAATCGTTACCGTATGCTTTACAGCTTTTTGCGATCTGCCGTTGTAGAAATCCGAGAGTGCATCCAGCACGCCTTCGTATGTGGATTTTGCGATTTGCCTTCTTTTCTTTTCGTCCTCCTTTACATAAGTGTGGTATCTTCCATCTTTACCAAGTGTGATGGGATATGGATGTTGATTTAGTATTTGATTTTTTTGTTTTCTTTCCATTTCGTTAGCCACATCATCCATGTTTATAGTACCACTACTTATCAGATGGCGCAAGATGTCAGCCACGCCTGCGCGTATCGTCTTTTATACTTAACTCATGGAGGTTTTTAGAGATGAACAGTAAAGATGCAGTTGTACTTAGAATCCGTGAGCTTTGTAGCGAGCGCTCGATGGCACTGAACGAGCTTGCCGTAATATCGGGCGTTACGCCGTCAACCGTATACAGCGCGATGGATCCGTCCCGCAGAGATATTTCAATCATCACCATCAAGAAGCTTTGCGATGGTTTTGGCATCACCCTGGGCGAATTTTTCAGCTGCGCGATATTTGACGAGTTGGAACAGGAGATAGTGTAGGGTTCAATCGGAAGTTTCCTCTCTGTTATTCAGCCTCTCGTTGCTGAAGATAAAACATTGCCTTTTGTGCTTCAATCTCGGTTTTCAGTTCTTCCTCCGTCGGCAGGTATAGCTTGTATTTCGATGCGAATAACTGCTCATTGCCGTGCATAATCGAATAGCGCGCAATATCATCGTCCGTATCCGAGCAAAGCACAATGCCGATTGTCGGATTATCGCCTTCACTGCGTTTCAATTCGTCATACATGCGGATATACATATCCATTTGTCCAACATCCTGATGCGTTATTTTCTCAGTTTTAAGGTCAAAGAGCACAAAACATTTCAAGATGTAATTGTAAAATACGAGGTCGATATAATAGTCCTGTTTTTCCGTATGAATGTGTTGCTGCCTTGCTACGAAAGCATACCCCTTTCCAAGCTCCATCAAGAACTTCTGCAAATTTGAAAGGATGCTTTTCTCAAGGTCGCTCTCCGTAAAATCTGTATTCTGAGAAAATCCCAGAAACTCTGCTATAACTGGGTTCTTGATAAATTCCAGCTTGTCATTTTGATATGAGGCAGTGAGTTCCTTCATTTCACTTTCCACTAGATTCTCTTGCTGAGTCTTTAGCATACGATAATAATATTGCGATGAAATGTTCCTCTGCAAGGTGCGCACGCTCCAGGTTTGTTCCATGGCTTCCTTCTCGTACCAGTCGCGAGCGACCTTATCCTTAACCTGCAACAACGCCGCATAATGCGACCATGATAGCAGTCCAGGAGATTTTCCAGACAGTGTTTGGAAAATCTCAGGATACATCTTATAGAAAGAATAAAAGCTATATAGATTTGTCTTTGTAAACCCCTTACCATACTTTTCAGTAAGGCTCTTCGACAGGTTCTTTATGACGCTTGCACCATAATATTCAGATCGTGCTTCGCCCTTGAGTTCTTCTTCAGCAATTCGATATCCAATCAACCAATTTCTCCGCACAAGTGCAGTGTTTACAGCCTTGTATGCTAAATCTCGCGAGGACTCAATGATTCCACACATATCCTTTAGAACATCATCAGTCTTAACAAAACTATCCGTAAGGTTCACTTTATCAATTTTCTCTATGCTATCTTTCATGAGCCTGCTCTCTAT
>CAVJCN010000377.1:0-2646 GCA_963647945.1 Absicoccus sp.
TCCTTATACCACTCAATTGCCGCCTTTATGCCACTCTCGAAGCTCCAGTCTGGATCATAACCAAGCATTTTCTTTGCCTTGCTGATATCCGCGTTGCTATGCTTAATGTCACCAGCACGGTCAGGGCCAAAGTTTGGTTCAATATCTACGCCGAGGGCTTCCGTCAGTCCATAATAAATGTCGAGAAGGTATTCTCTGCCGCCATAGGCGATATTGAAGGCTTCGCCCGCAGCTTCATGCGGTGCAAGACACGCTTTTAGGTTCGCCTCAATGACGTTTTCAATATAGGTAAAGTCGCGGCTCTGACGGCCGTCGCCGTTGATGGTGGGAACCTCGCCGTGCAGAAGCTGCTTGATGAACTTCGGAATCACGGCGGCATATGCGCCGTTCGGATCCTGACGACGACCAAATACGTTGAAATAGCGCAGTCCATAGGTGTCCAACCCATAGTGGCGGGTATACTGCTTTGCCCATTCCTCATCGCACATTTTGCTCACAGCGTAGGGGGACAGCAGATTTCCCTCACGTCCTTCCTTCTTCGGCAGGTTCGGCTCGTCTCCGTATACGGAGGAGCTGGACGCATACACAAATTTTTTCACGCCGCTTTGACGCGCCGCCTCCAGCATATTGACCGTGCCGACCACATTGTTCAGGCAGTAGAACACGGGCATTTCGATGCTGCGCGGCACAGAACCCCATGCCGCCTGGTTAAGGACATAGTCCACGCCCTCGCATGCCTTCTTGCAGGTGTCTGGATCCTTGATATCGCCCTTGATGAACTCATAATTCGGATAATCCATGAGCATATCAACGTTCGTCTGCTTCCCCGTGGACAGATCATCCAGACAGCGAACCTTATACCCTAAATTCAGAATGGCTTCGCAGAGATTCGAGCCGATAAATCCCGCGCCGCCTGTAACCAAGAACATACTATCCTTGGGAAAGCTAATATTTTGATAACCCATTTTCGTTTCCTCCGAATATTCTTTGCAGAGAGACAGTCAACCCGCCTCTCCATATTTTTTCTTACAGTCTCCAGTAGCTGTATCCGGCAGCCTCGTACTCCTTACGATTCAGCAGTCCCTTGAGATCAAGGAGAACCTTCTTGCCTGCGCCGAAGAACTTATCCATATCCGCCATCGTGAAATGGCTGAATTCAGGATGAGCGACTGCAAGGATCACAGCGTCCATATTCTTAATTGTGTTCATATCCACGAACTCAACACCGTAGAGTCGCTTTGCCTCCGCAGCATCCGCTTCCGGGTCGGCGATTACGGGCGTGATTCCGTATTCCTCCAGCTCGTGAACAATGTCGATGATCTTTGTGTTTCTGGTGTCCGGGCAGTTTTCCTTAAAGGTGAAGCCCAGAATGGCTACCTTTGCGCCCTTGACCGCCTTGTCCGCAGCGATCAGGTTCTTTACGCAGTTTTCCGCGCAGTACTTGCCCATATCGTCGTTGATGCGGCGGCCGGAAAGGATGATCTGGCTGTGATAGCCGAGCATTTCCGCTTTATATGTAAGATAGTAAGGGTCAACGCCGATGCAGTGTCCGCCCACAAGCCCCGGATAGAATTTGAGGAAGTTCCACTTCGTTCCGGCAGCCTCCAGAACGGACTTTGTGTCGATGCCCATCTTATTGAAGATGATGGAAAGCTCGTTCATGAAAGCAATATTGATATCGCGCTGGCTGTTCTCGATGACCTTGGCGGCTTCCGCTACCTTTATGCTCTCAGCCCTGTGAACACCAACCTCGACCACCAGCTCATACACCTTTGCAACACAATCCAGCGTTTCCTCATCCATACCGGAGACTATCTTGGTGATGGTTTCAAGACGATGCGCCTTATCACCGGGGTTGATACGTTCCGGGCTGTAGCCGATTTTGAAATCCACGCCGCATTTCAGCCCAGACTCCTTTTCAAGGATCGGCACACATACGTCCTCGGTTACGCCGGGGTACACCGTGGACTCGAATACAACGACCGAGCCCTTTGTCAGGTTGCGGCCGAGAATTTGAGACGCACCCTCCACTGGAGTCAGATCCGGCGTGTGGTCATCGTTCACCGGCGTGGGAACCGCAACGATGTGGAATTTGGCTTCACGCAGCTTCGTTTCATCTGCGGTAAATTCCACAGTGGTCTTGGAAATCGCCTCATTACCCACCTCATGGGTCGGGTCGATACCCTGCTTGTACAGCCCGATCTTCTGCGCGTTCAGATCGTAGCCGACAACCTTGATTTTCTTTGCAAACGCCACTGCGATAGGCATGCCTACATAGCCAAGACCCACCAGAGATAATTTCTCTTCACCAGCGACCAGTTTTTCATACAGATTCATTTTCTTTTTTCTCTCCTTTGAAAATTATTTCGTATGTTTTTGAATGTTTTTATTAAGCATTAAGCACATTGGGCTTTCTACAAGGTAATATGAGCCTAAAGCAATTAATCCCGTGACTAAAAGCGTAGAAAAAAGCAATACTACACCACGCACGCCAAATATAACCGTCACAATATCCAAGACCGCCATATGCCATAAATAGATACCATACGAAATATCCGCCTTCAGCCTATGTGATCCAAACACGTATGCCCCGCTAATTGCAATGATTGAAATAAGAACTCCTGACAAGGGATTAATATAATACTC
>CAVJCN010000378.1:0-2645 GCA_963647945.1 Absicoccus sp.
GGCGTGGTTCACCACTATTACAAGTGCGTGTCCGTTAAGAAAAAACGCACCGAGTGTCACAAAAAGCCCGTCAAAAAGGACTGGATCGAAGATTTAGTTGTCGGTGAAACCATGAAAATGGTGATGGACGATGCAGCAATCGAAGCGATCGTTTCCATGCTCATGGACTTGCAGGAGCGCGACAACGTGAACGTGCCGCTTTACGAGCAGCAGCTCCGCGAGACGGAAGCCGCCATCAATAATTTGCTCAACGCCATCCAGCAGGGCATCCTGACGCGCTCCACGAAGGAGCGGCTGGAGGAATTGGAGACGCGGCGTGATGGTCTGGAAACAAAACTCGCCTGCGAGAAGCTGGCAAAGCCCAAGGTCAGCGCGGAGTTCATGACGTTCTGGCTGCACCGCTTCCGCAAGCTCGACGTGCGGCAGAAGTCCCACAGGAAGATGCTGATTGATACTTTCATCAACGCGATTTTCCTGTACGACGACAAATTGGTCATAACTTTTAACTACAAAGAAGGCGCGAAAACCATCACTTTCGCGGACTTGCAGGAAGCGCTGAATAATGGGAATACCGGTTCGGATTTGGATTGCTCACTTGCACCATCGTCGTCGCAAGCTTTGTATCGCTTGCGACGGCTTTTTTATGCCCTGCATCAAAAGCCATCTCGCGCTCACTCCGCTGCTCCTCCTCTCCGAATCAAACCCGCCTACGGCTGGGATTTGATTCGGTTTTTTGTTGCGTCCTCAAGGCTTTCCGGGCATAAAAGGCCCGGAAATTTTTTTGTTTTTCCATTGATGACAGACCCTGTTTAAACTGTACCCATAAAAATATAAACTGTACCCATAAAAATGGACAGGAAGAAAAACGAAAATCCAAGAAACAGGACAAAAGCGGTTTCTGAAAAAGATGGCGGTACCCAGAGGTTCGTACAGGCGGCTTTTCGAAAACCCATAAAGCTGGACAGGCTGCAATTTGGAATCCATAAAAATAGACAGCCGCCAAAAATACTGTCCCTGTAAACTGGACAAAACAGCTTTTGACACGGGTTCGGATTGAGAATAGAATTATCTTAATCAGAATCGGAGGAAAGCGAATGTCCAACAAAACTTTTACACAGAAGGAAATTGAAGTCCTGAGGACAAGCCCCTATGTTCAAAACGTGTCTCAATCCATGGTGTTCTTTTCTGCATCGTTCAAAGAGCAGTTTTGGAAGATGCTATGCGATGGGAAAGCCCCGAGAGACATCGTAATCGCACTCGGTATAGACCCGGATATATTGGGAGATAACCGAATCGCCGGGCTTAAAGCCATCGTAAAGAGAGAGGTCAAAGCCGGCAAGGGCTTTCGGGATTATATAACGTATACCGGTGGAAGCAGCAATTACATGAGTCCTGAGGCAAGGATAAAATACCTTGAGCAGCAGGTAGAGTACAAGGATCAGGAAATAGCGTTTCTAAAAAAAATAGTATCTCTGGGCAAAGGGGACAAGGATTCTTGAGAATACCGCCTCACGCCAAGTATGAGATCATACATGAAATGACAAAGCATGATGGTAATCGGCTGAGTGTTTCGATGCTTTGCGAGATAGCCGGTGTCTCCAGATCAGGTTATTACAACTATCTGTCCACAGAAGATGTTCGTTTGAAACGAGAGGAACAGGACAGAAAAGACTTTCAGAAAATTCTTGAGGCATACAGCTTCCGCGGCTACAACAAAGGGGCACGCAGCATATATATGCGGCTGCTGCATATGGATCTGCCAATACATATGAACGTCAAGAAGATACGTCGGCTGATGAAGAAATATGGACTGTTCTGTCCTATCCGGAAGGCAAATCCATATAGGCGAATGGCTAAGGCTATGGCAACAAACAACATTGCCCCGAACCTTGTCAACCGTGAGTTTGAGAAGCATGGCCCCAGAAAAATACTTTTGACGGATATAACCTACATCATAAACGGCAAAGCGCCAAGAGTATATATGTCCACAATAATTGACGCATATACGAAAGAGATTCTTTCATGGGTGTTGAGTGATTCTCTTGTTCTGGACTTCGTGCTCGACACTGTTACTCAACTCTGCTATACGCATGACATCTCACTCACGGAGGAAACTATTATTCACTCTGACCAAGGTGCCCATTATACAAGCATAAAATTTATTGAGCTTGTGAAGGACAAGAATCTTCGTCAGTCCATGTCCAGAAGAGCTAACTGCTGGGACAATGCACCGCAGGAGTCTTTTTTCGGGCACATGAAAGATGAAATAGATATTTCTCAATGTACCACCTTTGAAGAGGTTTGTAAGGTAGTGAGCGATTGGACTGATTATTACAACAATGATCGTTACCAATGGGATTTGGCCAAGCTATCTCCGCGAGAATTCTATCTCTATTGCATTACCGGAGTATACCCTCTGACCATCCCAAAGCCTAAAGGCAAGCAGCAAGACCGCTAATCTCCGCCTTGCTGTCTCCTAAAATCTTACTGTTTTCTCGACTCCGTTCCCGTGTCTAAAAAACTATTTTTGTCCTTGACTTTGGGTACACTTTATTATGGGAATTGTGGCTTTCAGTGCCGCTGTAATCGTTAAATTATCGGGTATTCGTTAAAATATAGAGGTAATCGTTGAATTATAGGGGTAA
>CAVJCN010000379.1:0-2640 GCA_963647945.1 Absicoccus sp.
GGTGCTTATGCGAAAACTCGATAAAGTTGTGCCAAAAAAACTCAGCGAAACCCTGAACACCGCATTTTACAAGGCTTTTGCCCTGGTGTTTGAAAAGGGAACCGGCATAATCGAAAAAACATATAACAAAGAAAAGAAAGAAACCGACTTCAAGGTAAACACATACGCTACCGAAATCTCGGACAGCCGAAAAGCGGTAAGGGCATTTACAAAAAAGGCGAAATCCGCCAAAGGGCTTAATCTGCTTATTTCCGGTGTGGAGGGAGTGGGCATGGGACTGGTGGGCTCCGCAATCCCGGACATACCGGTTTTCATAGCCATGGTGCTCAAAAGCGTGTACGAAATCGCCCTGAGCTACGGATACGAATACCGCTCCGACGAAGAAAAAATATTTATCCTCAAGATAATTGAAATTGCAATGTGCGATGAAGAGGAGTTCGTGAGCAGGAACGAGGCATTTAACTGCGATATACGAAACATCGTGGGAAGCGGAGATTTCATCGGCGAGGAAGATTGGAACATCACCAAGGAAGAACAGATGAAACTGGCGGCTGCGGCTTTGTCCGAGGAAATGATATACACAAAATTCGTCCAGGGATTTTTCCTCGTAGGAATGGTGGGCGGTGTTTTCGACCCGATTTATGTGAGCAGGATCAGCGACTATGCCGTGCTTAAATACAGAAGAAGATTTTTAGAAGGTAAATTAGAAGGTAAACCGGAACATGAAGAATAATACACTGTACCTTACACGCGCTGCCCTCATTGCGGCGCTGTATGTGGTGCTTACCATAATTTCAAACTTTGCGGGGCTTGCAAACGGCGGGATTCAGCTTCGGCTTTCCGAAATGCTGACCATACTTCCGGTATTTACTGCCGCTGCCATTCCGGGACTTGCGGTAGGCTGCGCACTGGCAAATATTGCCACAGGCTGTGCCCTTTGGGACATCGTTTTCGGAACTCTGGCGACAACTCTGGGAGCGCTGGGAACATACTACATAGGAAGAAAACACCCTTACGCCGGGCCGATTTTTCCTATTGCAGCCAACGCGCTGATCGTGCCGAAAGTATTGCAAATCGTATACGGAGCCGAGGGTACCTATTGGTATTTTATGCTGACGGTGGGAATAGGCGAAATCCTTTCCTGCGGCGTGCTGGGAATCCTGCTGTACAGAGCCCTCAGAAAGACGAAGGTTTTTGACGATGTAACTTTAAGAACTCGGAGAAAAAGAGGAGAAAAGCGATGAACTACTATGTCTGCAAGGAAGAAAACTTTACTACCGGCAAATGGTCAGGGGGAACCACCACTCAGCTTGCCATTTTTCCGGCAAAAAGCAGCTACTTAGACAGAAATTTCGTATGGAGATTGAGCTCGGCAACGGTTGACACGGAAGAGTCCGACTTTACGCGGCTTCCGGACTACGACAGGGTGCTTATGGTGCTGAAAGGCGAAGCCGTGCTCAGCTATGAGGGCGAAAGAGTGGTAAGGCTCAAAGAGTTGGAACAAGACCGCTTTGACGGCGCGTGGAAAACGAAGAGCTTCGGCAAAATTACGGATTTTAATCTCATGGTAAGAAAAGGCAACGAAGGCTACCTTGATGTAATTTGTCCGAAACAGGAAAAAGAGGTTCTAACTTCCGAATACGAAACAAAACTTCCCCTTGCGACCCACGCCCTGTACTGCAAAGAGGGCTACTTTGTGGCAGAGGTAGGCGGGAACACACAAATGGTGCGGCAGGGGCAGCTTTTCGTCATGGAATTTGCGCCGGGGGAGAAAGTGCAGTATTCCCTGATGGGGGAAGGAACCGTCATACGGGCGCAGATTTTCGCCTCGGATATGAGCGATGAGCTTTATCCCGTGGAAATACCGCCGGAAAAAGCAACCTTTGATGACTTTAAGACCTGCGTGTACCTTGCAAATGTGCAATTCAGATTCGCAAAATATGTGATAAAGAGCCTCAAGACCACATGGTTCGATGAACAGCTCAGCGGGGCAATCAAAAAAATCGAAAAGCTGTATCTCCCGTTTTTCATATTTATAATCGGAACTGTCTTGCTTGCCTCCGCCGGAATGTTGGAGGAATGGAACAATGCTGCGATAGGGATTTCACTGCTGGCGTGGATTGCCGCGGACTGCCTTGTGATATCGCCGCTTCTGTATTTTGCGGTGGTGCCTAAGCCGGTGCGGAAACACATCAAGGATATCGACAAGCTCACCCCCTATGAGCAAAAGGTACGGACGGCGGAGCTTAATCGCAACGAACGCGCCGAGAAAATTCTCAAAAAATATAAAAATAGCGGGCGCAACCTGGGACAGTGAAGAACTCAGGTAAATAAATATATTTCGCCGGGCACGGCGGCGAAAGCTGATAAGATGGGAAAGTTGGAGTTTTTGGCGGTGCTGCTGAAAACTCCAACTTTTTTCTTTTTTGCCCATGATTTGCCGGCAAAAGAGGCGGATTTTTTCCGAAAAGTTGGAAAAATCCACATCTTCGCCAAAAGCCATGGCAGGAATGCACCGAAAACATCGCTTTCAGCACAATTCCGGCACATTTTCGGGGCATACAATCTTGAAATTGGCTGTTTTCCGCGGAAAAGCAGCAAAAAGCCAATTCGCGAAAAACGGCGGGCTTTAAACTGTAT
>CAVJCN010000380.1:0-2638 GCA_963647945.1 Absicoccus sp.
GTATTTAAAAATGTCTGCATTATGTGAAGGCCTTATGCTGGCTTGTTTTGGGATTTCCTGGCCTATTAATGTTGCAAAATCCCTTCGCGCCCGTTCCGCAAAAGGCAAAAGCATATTTTTTGAGATTATAATTATTGTGGGATATTTGTTTGGAATCGCAGGAAAGTTCTTCTCCGGCAGCGTTAATTTTGTTCTTGCTCTCTATTTCATAAATCTGATTGTCGTATCCATTGACTTGGCACTGACGATTCGTAACAAGGGGTTAGATGCACTGGCAGATGCAGAAATTATTGCCGTAGATATAAAATTATAAAGAAACAGGATCCAGGGTCGCCTTAATCAGCGACCCATCAGTATGTCCTGCGTAGTGAATTTAATATATTTATCTGCTCCCGCAGTTTCCACAGTATGATTTAATTTCTCACAGATACCCCGGTCGTTTATACGGATAACAGCTATGTTACTGCCTTTTAATTTCTCAGGCACAGGGATTTTCACATGAGCTATACCGCCTTTGAAGTCGTGGATGCTCTTACTGTCTGCAACCGCTGCAATGTCAAATATATATGCTTTGTCACCGATCATATCAAGGACTGTTTTCTGTGCATCCTTGAGCTGTACATTTTCCTTCACAGTGATCTTAACAGTATCACCCTCCGCCTCCGCGGCTATGGCGGCAAGGGTCGTATTATCCAAAGTAACCTGACTAAGGTCTGTTTTTATAGCAAGAGAAGCCTCTGTGTTCTTTACGATGGATTCTACTGCGCTCTTAGGGATTTCAAGTTCAATCTCTCCTGCCTTCCCGCCGTTTGATTTAACAGTGACTTCAATTATCTCGGACTTGTTTGAAACAGCCTGGCCGATGAGTTTATCCGCAAGGGTCTGTGACAGTGATGCAGTTATTTTTAAGACATTCTCGCCCTGCTCATTTTTAATTGTTTCGGTTTTGATTTCAGTAATTGTTACGGCTGCTGTTTTTCCCGAGATAACAACGGCAGGGGTCGGCTTAACATATGCTCTGCTTCTTGTGCCGGATGCTGCCTTGTCACTCACCGTCAAAGCAATATCATTAAATGCACTTGCATAGTCTGTCTTATAATCGCCGTTGTACTGCTCGTTAAACACTTTTAGGGTATAGTTTCCGGCTTTAAGTCCCGATGGTATGGTAATGCCTGCCGTACCGCTTGCATTGCTCTGTGCAATGCGCCCGTAGTAAAGGACTTCGTTGCTGCTGTTTACCAGCATGGCTGAGATGTACTCATTTGCTCCGGTAGCCGCGTTGGAATAATTGATGTCTACCGTCCAGTCGGAATAGCCGTATTCGTTTTCAAGGGTCGCTCCACTGCTTGGAGAAGCTGCGAAGCTGCTTCTTTCGCTGTCCGAAAGGGTCAGCTTCCAGTCCCTGTCTGCATAATCTGTTACGCAAGTCAAGCCGCTGTCCATGCCGCTTGCGGACTTACCGCCTACGGCGGCAGATGTGAAGAGGACAGATTTCAGATCTAAGTTAAAAGCGGGGCGAAGGGCGTTGTTAAAGTCGTCCACATCGAAGCCATAGCTCCGCACATTGCCGAAGATATCCACCACCGCCGCACTGAAATCATTGTATCCGGGGTCATCATATCCGGGAGAGCGCAGCCACCAGGAGCCGGCTTTGCCGATCGTATGCGTATTGTATGCACTTATTTCTCCACCGCCTGCCACATAGGCGGTATTAGTTGCAACACGGCTGCTATTGCCGCTCGGAAAATAACTTTTGTTTCTTGCTTCTGTAATAGACAACAGGAAAATTTTATCGGTGGTATCCTCGCCGCCCTCTGTTTGATAATCCGGATTATCAACATTTACAACCTCTGTATCCGCAATGGCGGTTTGCTCTTTGGCGGAAAAGGCATTATTTAAAAAATTATTGTTTGCATAGTTAATAGCACTATAACCGCTACCCTGATTATCGGCAAGGCCGTTGAGCCATGCGCGCATGGTGCTTGTTTCCCATGTCACCCTTTTGTATTCTCTGTTATATTGAAATGCATCAATGTTTTGGTCGGAAAGCAGGAACAGCTTACCGCCGGCGCTGGACAGCACCCGCCACTTGATGGGTTCGATGTGATATCCGCCGTTTCCGTCACCGCTCTGCTTGTATTTTCCAAAATAGATGCTGCTTGCCTGCCCGCCTCCGATATTCGCGGCTGTTCCGCTATCCGCAAGCTGCATCGCCTTGTCGGAGCCCAATAGCAAATTTAATGTGCTTTCCGGTTGAATATTGTAATCTGCCAGCGTACGACCGTCCTCAAGCCGTTTGCCGTCATAATATAATTTTTGCCTATCGGTAGCAAGACCCGTTTTCTCCTCAATTTTAGCTTTCACATTGTCAATGCTGTCGCCGGATTCGACTGCAAGTGTCAAATCTGCTTGACCTGCAACGGCTAAGTCAATTTTAATCTCCATTGCACTTGCCGTCACAGGCACAAGAAAAATCACCATGCACAGGGTAATCATTATACTTAGCAGCCTTCTTGTCCTCTTCATCTTTCTACCTCCTTTGCGCCCCATAAGGCGAATTGATTTCTGAAGCGAAGTTACAGCGAAAATTCAAAATGCATTGCCACCGCCTCAAACAGCACCTGCATTACCTGCTCTG
>CAVJCN010000381.1:0-2634 GCA_963647945.1 Absicoccus sp.
ACCCCGGAAAGTGTTGATTTTCCGGGGTTTTTCGAGCTTTTCGATTGTAAAATCGTGCCTGATTATCTCTTGGAGAACTGAGGTGCGCGACGTGCGGCCTTGAGACCGTACTGCTGATTTTCCTCCGATGAAATATCTTTGTATATCAGTGATTATAAGCGCACTATAAATTATTTAGCCCAATATTTAGCCCTTTTCGGTGGAGTTTTCCGACAACGAGGCTTCCTGCATCTTCGGCGCAAAAGCACTGTTGATCGTCGCTGCGATGTCCTCCGGGCGATTATATTTCACCTTCGCATAAATATCAAGCGTCTCCTTGATATTTTCGTGTCCGGCCAGATATTGTACCGTCTTCGGGTCTACATTGGCATAAATCAGATTGGTGATGTAGGTGCGGCGCAGTTGGTGGGTCTTGACCTGAAAATCCATGCTATAGATGACTGTATTGTTATGGGCGGCGCGCTGACCCAAAACGGGGGTAACGGTGCGCTTCAGCTTCTCTCCGTTTTCAAGATAACGGGTATAGGTGCGCGGCTTAGTGGAGCGAACCGTGACATACTTCCATAAGCGGGCAAACTGCGTATAGGACAGCGGACCTCCGTCGATGCTACTGGCGAAGACATACTCGGAGGTCGATTTTGACTTGACTTCTTTCAGGCACTCGACGAGCTGCGGCGGTATGGGGATATTCCGGCGCGCAGCTTTCGTCTTCAGCTGATCCGATATGACAGGACGGTTGTGTTCTGTATGCCATGCCCGGCACACCTTGATCGTCGGTGTCTTGCCATCGAGGTCGATGCTGTCCCATTTGAGGGCAAGTGTCTCTTCCCTGCGCAGTCCAGCATAAAGGCCGATCATGACAAAGGGATACGGCGGCAGACCACGGATCGCGTCCAGCAGGATCTGCACCTGCTCGTCCGTCAACGCTGCCGTCTCCTTGGGCGGCGTTCCGCCCTTTGGATTCAGTTCCGCCGCCGGGTTTTCCTTGATAATGCGGCTCTTTACCGCAGATTCAAAGATAACCTTGTAGAGCATCTGGACAGACTGATATACGGACTGGGAGAGCTTCGACGCAGGCAGGATAGCCAGGTTGATATCATCCGGCGTCACATCGGCCAGGTACTTATCCCCCAAAGGCTTAATGATGTGCCGCTTCACTTTGGAGCGGTAGTCCGCAAGGGTGGTCGCTCGAAGATTGGCCGTTTTCATTGTCAGCCACTTTTCACAGTAATCGGCAACGGTCGGATTTTCAAGACGGAATGTCGCCTCGGCGATTTGGCGCAGAGCTTCGGCCTTCTTTGCTTCCAGCTCCTCTGGGGATTTTGCACGGAGAGATACCCGCTTCCCGTCCGCGTCAACGATGCGCGTCCGGTAGTAGGTATAGCCGTTGATCGTGTCGGTGCTGTACTGCGGCGTCTGTTTCTTTGGCCTGCCCATTATAGCTCCTTTCTCCTTGCCAGCGGAGCGGAGATATGCTACAATTGTCCGGCAAGGGCATTGAATTGAACATTGGTGCATTGCAGTGAGCTGCTTCGGAGGTAGGAGTCCGAGGCAGCTCTTTTATTCTTGATCCTTGATCTGCCGGGCCTCGGCTTCCAATGCCATGAAGCGGTCAAAGTCGCTGGCATAGAGCCGGTCCTGAATGATGCGGTATTTTTCGTATTCCGTCTCCGCGTGGAGCTTGGCCTGCTCTGCGCTGATCTTGCCCGGCCCGGTCAGCAGCTCGTTCCCGTTGAATTCGAGGAAGCCGTCCAGCCGCTTCGCCCAGTCCTCCATGCTCATGGGGATCTTGCGCTCGGCCTGCAATTCCGCGTAGTCCAGATAGAGCGACACGATACGCTCCAGATAACTCATTTCCTGCTCACTCAGATAGTTCTTGGCAACCGTTACGTCCGCCTTTAGGATCTTCCCGTCCGGCGCATGCTCCCAGGTGGTCAGCCCCATGTGCTCCTTTGCTGCGTCCGCCCGCTCCACGATCAGCTCCGCTGCCGTGTGCCGGTGGACCGCAAAGTGCATCTTGTTCTGTACGGTCTGGAAGAACAGGCGCGTGGTCTTGGCGTCCTTGTCATAGTCGAAAGCCGTTGCATACAGGTCTGTGACCTTCTGATAGAACTTGCGCTCTGACAGCCGGATCTCGCGGATCTGCTGCAGCTGGCGGTCAAAGTATTCATCAGTGAACATATGACCTTTTTTCAGGCGGTCAACATCCATCGTCCAGCCCTGGATGGTGTAGTCCTTGACGATCTGCCCCGCCCACTTGCGGAACTGCACGGCGCGCTGATTGTTCACCTTGAAGCCGACGGCAATGATCATCTGCAGATTGTAGTGCGTGACCTCGCGATTGACCTGGCGTGTGCCCTCCGGCTGAACTATTCGGAATTTCCGAATAGTTGCCTCTTCCGTAAGCTCACCGTCAGCGTAGATTTTTTTGATATGCTCATTGATAGTCGGCAGGCCGACATCATACAGCACTGCCATCATCTTCTGCGTCAGCCAGATATTCTCGTCCTCGTAGCGCATTTCGATGCTGGACGGATCATCACCGGCCGCAGCGACATAGGTGAGGTATTCTGCCGCAGAACTGCGGCTGGTGATCTCATTTTTCTTTTTCATGGCGGTTTCCTCAAAACGAAA
>CAVJCN010000382.1:0-2624 GCA_963647945.1 Absicoccus sp.
TTTAGTTAGGTGCGTTCCACAGTGCCTTCCCAGGAATCCACTTTGCGATTCTTGGATTCTTCATCGTACCAGTGCTTGGTGACTGTCTTTGCTCTCGTGTAGAAACGATAGCCGTCGATACCGAGAACATGCTGATCACCCAAGAAGGAATCCTTGTTACCGGAGAACGGATAATAAGCGGACGGAACAGGGATTCCGACATTGATGCCAACCATGCCGCCATCGGTCAGCAGCTCAAACTGGCGGGCATAGTAACCATTCTGCGTGAAAATGCAGGAACCGTTTGCAAACGGATTGGCGTTCATAATTGCCAGTCCTTCTTCAAAGTCCTTGACTCTCTTAATGCAAACCACTGGTCCAAAGATTTCACGATCACCAACACTCATACCGGGTTTTACATGATCGAGAATCGTAGGCCCAAGGAAGAAGCCGTTTTCAAAACCAGGAACAACAATGTTGCGGCCGTCAAGAACCAACTCGGCCCCTTCATCAATGCCCTTCTGAATCCAGTCGGATACTTTCTGCTTATGTGCCGCAGAAACAACAGGGCCAAGGTTGGTCTTAGGATCATAGGCACAGCCAACAACCATTTCCTGCGCTTTCTTCTTCAGCAGCGCAACGAATTTGTCCGCAATGCTTTCCTGAACGCAGATGACCGGCAGAGCCATGCAGCGCATACCGGCGCAGCCAAAGGAGGAATTGATAACCGCATTAACGGTACTTTCCAGATCACAGTCTTCCAGCACAAGTGCATGGTTCTTGGCTTCACACTGTGCCTGAACACGCTTACCGTTTGCAGCGGCCTTGGAGTAAATTTCCTTGCCAACGCGAGTAGTGCCGACAAAGGTTACTGCCTTGACCCGCGGATCGGTAAGAAGAATATCGGCCTCATGGTGACTGCAAGTAACAAGGTTGACAACGCCCTTCGGGAAACCGGCCTCGCTATAAAACAGCTCCAGCATACGCATGGAAGTCAGCGGAGTCGGTGAAGCCGCCTTTAAGACAACCGTATTACCGGTTGCAATCGCCAGCGGAACCATCCAGCCCCAGGGAATCATGGCCGGGAAGTTAAAAGGAACAATACCTGCTACAACGCCCAGCGGCATACGATAGGTATTGCAGTCAAAACCAGTTGTGACCTGCAAGGCACCGCTGCCCTGAATTGCCAGCGGGAGTGAGCAAGCAAGCTCGGTCGGTTCGATTGCTTTGAGAATGTCGCCCTTTGCTTCATTCAGGTTCTTACCGAGTTCCTGGGCGCAAAGATGTGTCAGTTCGTCCAGATGGGCAACAAGCACCTCACGCCACTTAAACATCATCTGAGTACGGCGGCTCAGAGAAAGCTGTGACCAGCTCTGGAAGGCTTCCTGTGCGGAAGCGATTGCTTCTTCAACTTCTTCCTGGGTGCAGCGCGGAACTTCTGCAATCACTTCACCCGTACTGGAATCAGTAACAGGCATATAGGTATCGGTCTTGGATTCGCGCCATTCGCCATAGACGCAGTATTTTTTTCTGTCAATAGCCATAGTGTTTACCTCTTTCTGTATTTATTTGAGGCGGTACAAGTGAGAATAATCGCAGGGATCATTATACAGTGAGTGCTGCGCCCCCAAATACCGCTTGATTTCAAGATTTGCCAGGAATCTGGCGATATGTGCGTAATTCGGCATTTCATCATCTGCCGGTTCATAAAATTGGATTTCGCCACCGCAGAAGCTGGTTTCTGGCTGACGCAGTGCAAACGGATAGTCCACGGGTTTTTCCCATGCTTTAGGATTGAATGTTGGATAGCAAACATCCGCACCGCCAGAGCCATATCCCATTTCCTTGTATGGGGTTGTCTGAATGTACTTGTAATTGAATTTGCCTTGACTGGAAGCTGCGAGTTGTTTCATCTCATCGGCCGCCGGTGCCGCCTGTTCTAAATTCAGTTTCATATCCATGAATCGGAAGCCCCAACTGGAAGCCGACGCACGGATCGTTTTGCCGTTTTTGATATAACGCGGCATATCTGCGTAGATTTTGCTGTATCCCAGCAAGTCACGTCCACCTACAATCGGATCAGCCGCATTTTCAAACATGACAAGGATCAGATCGCCGTCCAGACTTTCTTCTGCGCCATGATAATGAACAGGAATGGAAAGATTCAACAGTGTGTAAGTGTGGCCGCCAAAGTAGCCGATATTGGCAAATTCACATTCTGCTGCTGAAAAAATCGGCGCCCGCAACGTAAATCCATTTGGAAGCAGCTTCTCAAGCTGAGTCGGGTTCGTTTCAAACTGAACAGTCAATGCCTCCACATCGGCGGGTTTCATCAGCGTGTATCTGCCATCGGCGTCCAGATTCTTATTTCCAGGCATAGGCCCGAAGAACACAGGCATCTCATATACTTTGTTCTTTTCAAACTGAAAGCCCATAAGCGTACCTCCCTTAACCGATTGCAGTCAAACCGCCATCAGGGTAGATCGTAGAACCTGTGACAAAATCAGAAGCGGAAGAAGCGAGGAAAATAGCAGGACCCTTGCAGTCTTCCGGACGACCGATTCGCTGTGCAGGCATACCGGCTGCAATCTTATTGCGATCATCCTCGTTGTCAGGAAGAAGACCAACCATCATAGGCGTATAGG
>CAVJCN010000383.1:0-2623 GCA_963647945.1 Absicoccus sp.
ACATTGGTCAGATTGAAAATGGGCGGGTAAAGCCAAGTCTCGAAATGACGGTTCGTATTGCAAATGCATTGAACGCAACTACGGATCAGCTATTGGCTCATGAGTTTTCTCATCCCGAAGAAATATATCTGAAAGAAATTGCTAAACGAATCGAGAAATACCCGGTATCAAAACGGATACTGGCGTGCGAAGGGTTCAATACCTATTTGGATTCACTCGAAAAGTTCAGCAAAACATAAGGCGAACGCAGGGGGTACATATGATAAGGTGCAGACCCTAACAGAAGAAAACTACATAGCTGCTTTTATATCAGCATACACATAGCCGAGCCGTTGGCATCGGTTTTATATTCACGCATGAAGCGACTGTATCACACAGAGGTGTGGTATGGTCGTTTTTTATTATACCCTTTGGAAGGAGGTGAGTCCGATGTTCTGATCGCTGTGATAATCATCGTAACGACCAACCACTTTTTTATTCACAGCATGCCATCGTGGCATGTTGCGTATATCGCCGTAAAACATGCCGTGAAACGGTATGTTTTCTCCCTGCTGTGGTGGCATGCCCAAAGGAGGCATGGAAATGGACCACAGGCAGGAATACCCCGAACGGGATGAGCTGCGAGCAAAGTTTACGCGGTGGCTTGAAACAATTATTAAGCGAGCGAAAATTGATTATCTGCGGAAATATGAGAATCGTCCGGAAATCATATCCTACGAGGATATACCGGAGTCGGAGCTTATTGATCTGACGCAATGCGAATTATGGCCGAGCAGCACAAGAATGCAGACCCCATATGATTTTGAAGAGGAACGGCTGACAAAGGCTTTTATGGAGCTGCCATTAAAGCGTCGGCAGGTAATGGAGCTGCTGTTCCTGGCAGACCTGAGTGAAGCAGAAACAGCTAAAAGACTCAACTGCTCGTTGCAGTATGTCAGAAATCAAAGGTGCATTGCACTGAAAAAGCTGCGCTCCCGTCTGATGGAAGGCGGTGATGATGAATGAACACATCAGAGTTCAAAAAGGTTCTGCAAGGGGCCGTTATGGGAAATCATCGCGATTTAGAGACCATACTGGAATTATATATGCCGATGATTGAGCATAATTCCTATTTGTATGGCCGCTTGGATGAGGATCTGAAGCAGTACATTCTCATACATATTGCGCTTAATATCTCAAAATTTAAGATTTGAGGCGAATGCCGGTTTCGGAATATCTGAAGCCGGCATTTTTTTGAAATTTTCTTGTCGGCGAGTGTATGAGATGAGAAAACCATCCGTATTTACTTGTGTAAGGCACCCCCGTGCTTACCTGTACCTTGAAAATTGAACAGCTTATCCTCTACATCCCCGAACCGGGAAGCGGCTATCCGTCTGTGTGGCGAGCAGAACCAAGAGCACTGATATACGGGTGGCTCCCGTATACCGCGACGATCCGGCCGGGCACAATGGTACTCCCGTAACTCGCGGCCCGGCCACAATGAAGGCGGGGAGATGAAATTTCTGTGGACCTGTTCGCCGCAGGCGGAGGCAATGAGCATTTTGTTTTTGAATATACCAAGTAAATTATGGCAAAAATACAAGTTGTAAAGACGAACACATGGAGGTGTAATGATTTATGGAACAGTCTGAAAAGAACTTATCTGAACTGGTGGATATCAGAGATGTCGTGATAGATAAAAGCCTGCCGCTGGAAGAGCGTGTGAGGTCTTATGTTGAACAGATCAAGGATCCGTATTGCTTTAAGGTCGGAGATGTCGTTGTCCGAGTATCATACGCAGACAAGGACAAATCCCTTACCGACAGCTTCACTTCCATGATCGCTTCAATGTAATGGTAATAATTGCTATGCGGATTTTAAGTGTAACGGCTGGATTTTCTCGGTTGTCTGTGCTATAATCAAATGCAGACAAAATCAGCGATAACTCCGGCTGTTTATTCGTACTCGAATAATACAGATAGGAGTGGCGCTATGAATAAGATTATAGATCAAACATTCAAGGTTGCCATCTATCTTCGTTTATCGAAGGAGGATGACGACCTTTCGTGCTCTTCGGGAGCTAAAAGCGAAAGCAACAGTATCAGCAACCAGAGAAAGCTGATATATGATTTTATGAAATCGCATCCGGAACTCGAACTGTATGACGAGTACAAGGATGACGGAAAAAGCGGTTCCAACTTTGACCGTGCTGAATTTCAGCGAATGATGAAGGACATCGAGGCGGGAAAGGTCAATTGCGTAATCGTAAAGGATCAGTCCCGTTTCGGCAGAGACTATATTGATGTCGGAAAATACAAAGAAAAGATTTTCCCCAAACTCGGCGTTCGGTTTATTACCATAAACGAGGGGTATGATTCGCTTTCGGCAACATCTTCGGATGATCTTGCCTTTACGATCAACAGCTTCGTTTATGATTTTTATATCCGGGATATATCTACTAAGATTCGTACAAACCTTACGGCGAAAAAGCAAAACGGAGAGTATGCCGGAGCATTCGTGGCTTATGGATATGTGAAAGACAGCGACGACAAGAGCAAATTGGTTGTTGATCCGTTTGCTGCAAATGTTGTAAGGGACATATTCCGGTGGAAAATCGAAGGGCTGAGTCCGCAGAATATTGCAG
>CAVJCN010000384.1:0-1482 GCA_963647945.1 Absicoccus sp.
TCTATATTACCACCCGAACCCCTATCCTGTCAAGTACCTTTTTTGAGTTTTTCGCAGTTTTTCGTGTTTTCGTGAGATTTTTCGTGAAGAGTTTTTTCGTGTTCTTGAGCTTTTTCGCGGCGGAGTCCCAAGAATCCGGGGTATTCTTTATTTTTTCGAAGATAATTCCCCATTACGCCGCACTTTTATATAAGCCAAATATCATATACAGAGCGCAGGCCAGAACATTCAGCAGGGCGTAAAAGAAATACACGCCCCCGGCACCGAAGGCATCCAAAATCAAGCCGCCAGCGAAACTGCATACGATAATGCTCAAGCTGTTTCCCAAAGCGTAATAGGTTGACACTGCTATGCTTGCCAGCCGCGGCTCCACAATTTTGCCGAAATATTTTACAATTTCAACCAGTATGATTCCCTCGCTGACCCCCTGTAAGAAAAATGTCGCCAAAAGCATCCTGTAACTTGGGCCGAAAGCATAAAATCCAAATCGTCCCACGCAAAATAACATAGCGATAAGCAAAAGCTTCTCCGAAGAAATTTTGCGGTTAATATAGGGTATTAAAAACATGAAGGGTGCCTCGCTGCCCGCCATGAGTAAAAATGCCACGCCGATTCCCCCGACGCTTCCGCCGCCCTCGCGAAAAAGATATCCGAAATATGTGCTGTTGCTTATATTGGTTCCCACAACAAGAAATGCGCATATCAAAAGCCTGCGGTACTTTCTGTTGGGGATCAGTTCCCCTATGCTGACACTTTTCTCGCTCCGCCTGTGCAGAGGCGGCTCCTTTTGCGCCATAATAAATCCGGCTGCTATGAGAAAAGTTATGGCATATATATAGAAAATAACCGACAAGTCATATTTTTCCGCAAGAGCTCCCGCAAAACACACTGCCACGGCATATCCCACAGCCCCGCAGGAGCGTACAACCGGGAAATTTTGTCCGTTTTCGATTACCAAAGAATCGCAGAGCCCGTGAGCAGGCCCCTGGAAGAAATACATCGCCGCATAAATTCCCGCATAAATCAGAAAGCTCGTCGTGCAAAGTCCCAGAAGGGCGAAGGCGGCGGCTCCTAAAAACAGAAACGCGATTATTTTCCGCTTTTGCCCTGAATTTGCAAAAATTTTCCCCCAGAACATTCCCGCAAAAACCGCGGTGGCTGTACCTATGGAGGTTACCGTGCCCACTTGGGTACCCGAAAACCCGATACCGCTCAGGTATTGTCCGATCAGCGGGCTGAGAACCCCCAGGGGACAGTACAGGAAAAAATACAGTCCGTAGCTTTTGATATCGCCCTTTATATTGTTTTTTCTTTCGCCTTGTTCCCCGCTCATAAAAAATTCTCCTTTAGCCGGCATTCAGTATATCAAATCCGGAATCGGTAAACAATACTATTTAGTAAATTTTAATCCCGCAAATTCATTCAAATTCATTTAAGTCATCAAATTTGTTAAGGTTAAGGAGGTATTACCGTGTTAATTGT
>CAVJCN010000384.1:1538-2623 GCA_963647945.1 Absicoccus sp.
GAAAATCCGAACTCTCAAAAATGTCTCCCTTTCAGATGGTCATTCTTTTTATGATTGCGGAACTTGCGGCGATTCCCATCGACTCCACATCCGCTTCTCTGATAAACGGCGTCATGGCGATCCTCACACTTATGTTCCTGCAAATACTCATTTCATGGCTTTCCACAAAATGCGAGTGGTTTAAGAATTTTATTACGGACAAGCCCGCTGTCTTGGTGGAAAAGGGAAAATTAAATATAAAGGAGCTGAAAAGGCTGCGAATTACCACCACCGACCTGATGGAGCAGCTTCGGCTGGAAAACTGCCCCTCCCTGTCTGATGTGCAGTATGCGGTCATGGAGTCCAACGGTCAGCTGACGGTGATTCCGAAAGCACAGAACAGGCCCTTGACACCCAAAGACATTGAACTTGCCGTAACAGAGGATGTTCTTCCCATGCTGATCGTTTCCGACGGCAAGCTATATGAAAAAAATCTCCTTGCGCTGGGGCTTAGCCGGGAGGCTTTCGAGGCAAAGTTAAAAAAATCCGGCATTGAAAGCTCCAAAAACATTTTTCTTGCCTTTTTTGATGAAAACAAAGGGATTCATGCCTACCTTGCTTCCGAAAAAGGCGGCGGTCTAAGTGAGGAGGTGAAACTGTGAAAAAGCTCATGGCGGCGTTGTTAAGTGTTGCGATTTTAATAGGCGGCTGGCTGGTTTTTGCTCATTACTCCCGGACTCAGATCGCCGAATTTACCCGATTTATCCAAGGAGAAATTTTGCCCGCGGCAGAGGCTTCCGATTGGAAAACATCCTGCCTGCTGATGGAAAAGTTGAATA
Organism: Absicoccus sp.; assembly: GCA_963647945.1. GTDB lineage: Bacteria > Bacillota > Clostridia > Peptostreptococcales > Anaerovoracaceae > CAG-238. The sequence goes on from CAVJCN010000384.1 coordinate 2,357, forward strand.
AAGACTGGAATCGCTATAGGAGCAAGGCGATTTTCTTCCTGGACACCCAGACCATAAATGAAATAGACTATTCCATGGCAAAATCCATAAAATATGTAAAGGCAGAGGATGTGTCAAATTCCTCGGGGGAGCTTAACGCCATGACCCGTCAGCTTGCCTTCCTCTGCGCAAATGAGGAAGTAAACTGGGGAAATATTTTTTAAGAGCAAATATTGGGTATCCAAACTTTTTTGGGGTATCTCCAAACTTTCTTGGGGGCTGGAATTG
>CAVJCN010000385.1:0-2613 GCA_963647945.1 Absicoccus sp.
TTGCGGAGGCTTGAAAATACTGGCGCACCCGATTTTTCAAAGAAACCGCCTTTCCTACATAGATGACCTGTCCAAGCCTGTCCTTATGCATATAAACTCCCGGGGAGTCCGGGAGTTTTTTCAAATTTTCCTTAATATCAAACATCAGTACGGCCAATCCCTCATCTTAACGTCTCGCTCTCGCTCAAGGCGAGCCATGGCAATTTGCCTTGCTTTTTCCTGCCTTGCCCGGAGTTTCTTTCGCTTGTTTTTCGCCCGCAGAACCATGATTGCTATGTAAAAAGCCAGAATTACCGCGAGCACTGCGAAAATGATGATCGTTTGGAAGTTGGTTATCCCGATAGCGGAAAGAAACCATCCCTCCTTTACATTTTCCGTTGCTTTTAGCTCGATATCTCTGACTTTTTCATCTGCGAGAAAAATTTCTACTTTTCCCACCGTATCGCCTTTTTTAACAGGCGCCTTTATGTCTTCGTTGTATGTAACCTTTGTCGTTACAAGGGATGCCGAGGCTCCCTCCGGCAAATTTATGAGTCCTTCCTCTGCGGCGGCGGCTCCCACCTTATTCTGAGCGCCTCCAATTACCTTTGCCTCTCCGAAGGAGGTTCCCTTCTCGAATGCCGTATACTTTGAAATGCTTCGCTTTGCGTAATTAAGGAGCTTTCGTATGTCGCTGTATCGTTTTTCGAGGGTGGAGTTCATGATCACCGCATAAACCGTAAATCCGTCTATATCGCAGGCTACTACCATGGTGGTTTTGTACTCCGGTGTGGTTCCCGTCTTTCCTGCAAAGACTCCCGCATATTTCTTTACGGTAATATCTCCGCTGAAAGTCGTTGCCTTTCCCCCTGCGAGAAAGAGGTTCGTGGACTTTATTACACGCTCATCGTTCTTGTTGGTTGCCGCCAGAGTGTATTTTGCGGTTCCTGCAATCTTCAGGATCTCTTCGTTGCTGAAAGCCTCTTTTGCGATCAGCACGATGTCCCTTGCCGTTGAGTAAGACTGGATTTTTCCCAGCTTTATGCCGCTGGCGTTTGCAAAGTGAGTGTTCGTACAGCCTATCTTTTTCGCTCGGGCGTTCATCAGCTTTGTAAATTTCTTCTGGGTGCCGGAAACTTCAATGGCAAGAGCCTTTGCGGCATCGTTTGCCGAGGCAAGCAGCGCCTCATAGACCAAATCTTCCACCGTAATTTTTTCTCCGGCATACACCATGGATTCAACCTTGTCAACCTTTGTCGCTTCGGCATCCACCGTTACCACATGGTCAAGTCCCAGCTTTTCCACGGCTATGAGGCAGGTCATGAGTTTGGTTATGCTGGCAAGGTTTAATTGTTTGTCCGCATTCTTTTTCCAAAGGGTTTCGTTTGTCGTATCGCAATAGAGAATCGCCGAGGTTGCTGTTATGTCCGGCTTCGATGCGGCAAACCCCGTTGTGATTGTCGAGGTTAGCGCCACCGAAAGCACCAAAGCAAAGCATATCGCCTTTTGTAATATTTTTTTCATTCTATCATTCAGTCCTCTCCTAATTATCCTAATTATCCGAAATATCAGAATTATCAGAACGCACTCTGATATGCCGGAATAGGTTAAATATATTCCTTAGGACCGGTTCCTTTCAAAAAATTTGTCTGCCAGAGTTGAGCCCTCCTCGATGTGGTTCTTTGCCTCGTAAGCGGCTCGCTCGTTGAACTGTTTCCCCGCGTCCGGTGCAAGAACATTTCTGCTGTCGTATATCAAATACGGCACAGGATCCGAGGAATGGGTTCTGATCTCAAGAGGCGTTCTGTGATCCGGAACGATGAGAATTTTATAGTCCTCTCCCGTGGATTCAAGATACTCGTACAGAGGTTTCACCACCCTGCTGTCGATATAATGGGCGCATCTCATCTTTGCCTCGAGGTTGCCCTGGTGTGAGCATTCGTCGGTGCCCTCGATGTGCATATAGATCATGTTTTGACCGCGCTTGTATTCTTCAATCGCTTTCGCCACCTTGCCCTCGTAGTTCGTGTTGATGGTGCCGTCTGCGCCCTCAACGGTGACGACATCCATTCCCGCAAAGATTCCGATGCCTCTGATGAGGTCAACTGCGGAAATTACGGTTGCCTTTACGCCGAATTTTTCGTTGAAATCCGGAAGCTGCGGACGGGTTCCCTGTCCCCAGATCCAAAGGCTGTTGGCAGGGTTCAGTCCCTTTTCGATTCGCGCCTTGTTTATCGGATGGTCTTTTAATATGTCGTAGCTCTTTTTCATCATATCAATGAGAAAGTCCGCGCTTTTGCCCTTTGGCAGATATTCTCTTGCGTGTCTGTCAAGGATGTCGTGAGGAGGTACGCATTTGTACTCCGTATGGGCGTGAGGGTGGTCTTTTTTCAGGAGCATACAGTGTCTGTAGCCCGTACCCATATGAAAATACAGGTTTTCATCGGCAAAGGCTGCATTTATGTCCTTCAAAAGTTTCTCACATTCTTCTGTGGTAATATCTCCGGCGGCGTGATCCCGCACGATGTAGTCCTCGTACTCAGCCTCTCCCGCCGGGTCAACGGTAATAAAATTTGCTCTGAAAGAAATATCGGTTTCCGACATATCCACGCCGATGGCGGCTGCTTCCAGGGG
>CAVJCN010000386.1:0-2604 GCA_963647945.1 Absicoccus sp.
GATATAAATAATAGAGAAAATTCTGAAATTGACGAGAATCCTGCGGGAATTGTAATTGGTCGGTAGATACTTAGATAATCGCAATAGACCGCTTTTTATCTAAATGCGCAAGAAACTATTCCGAAAATTATGATTTTAGGAATAGTTGCGTTTCTTTTACTTGCTTTCACCTGCTTCTACTCTCAACGGTACTCGGCTTTTTTATATCTTGCAATTTTGAGATTTACACAAGATACATATAAATATGATGCCGCCCTGTAAATAAAATAAATATTTACAGGGCGGCTCTGTTCTTATCTTCTTATTTTTTCTACGCAAGTGTTAAATCACCGTCTTTAACCCAGCCAATCTTCCTAAAGAACATATTTATAAGCGGACATAAAACCGCCGGCAAAATAATCGCGATCAGGGCAAGCCCTATCCAGTCCGTACTTGTTATCGCTGTTCTTACTCCCGCTGTGATTTCATCTACCCAGCCGGTATAAACGCCTATAGGCCCTACAAGACCGCAGGTTCCCATTCCGGAAGAAATTGCAGGGCCGTTCATTTCCATCTTAAAGACACAGGTCGCAATTGGGCCTGTAATGGCAGATGTAAGGGTCGGTGCTATCCAAATTCGAGGATTTCTTACGATATTACCCATTTGAAGCATGGAAGTTCCAAGTCCCTGAGATATGATTCCTCCCCATCTGTTTTCTTTGAAGGACATTACGGCAAATCCTACCATTTGAGCACAGCAGCCTGCCACCGCGGCTCCCCCAGCAAGACCGGTTAGCTGTAATGCCGCGCATATTGCCGCAGAGGAAATCGGAAGCGTAAGGGCAACCCCCACGATAACCGAAACAAGGATTCCCATAAGGAAAGGCTGAAGCTCTGTCGCCCACATTATGATATTCCCTACTTTCATCGCGGCAGCTCCCAGCGCCGGTGCCCACCATGCAGACAACGCAACACCTATGCCAATTGTAACCATAGGCGTTACAAGAATATCGATTTTGGTTTCCTTTGACACAGCTTTACCGACTTCCGAGGCGATGATTGCCACAAACAGAACCGCAAGAGGCCCCCCTGCTCCACCCAGGGCATTCGATGCGAAGCCCACTGAAATCAGTGAAAACAGCACCAACGGCGGACAATGAAGGGCATATCCGATTGCTACCGCCATAGCAGGGCCGCACATCGCAGAGGCAAGCCCACCGATGGTATATGGAACCTCATTAATCGTGACTACCGTCATCGTCAAGGCGGCGATGTTAAGCTGTGTTCCCAGCGTGTTAATAATGGTTCCGATAAGCAGCGTGCAAAATAGACCCTGTGCCATTGCGCCAAGGGCATCGATTCCATAACGCTTTACGGAAATTACAATATCTTTTCTCGCTAAAAATTCTTTCATCTTTAACCTCATTTTTCTGTTTGTATTTTTTATGCTGCAGCTTATAACGATGGTTTTTATGCGGGATTATTTTAAACCGTCCAGATAGCTTTGCAAGATTACAACCGCAGCCTGCTTGTCTATCACTTTCTTTCTGTCTTTTCGCTTTACATCGGCCTCGATCAAGACGCGTTCTGCAATAACGGTTGTGAATCTTTCGTCCTGCCAAACAACCTCTATGCCTTTCATGCCGGTGGAACGCATCTTGTTTTCAAGCATGGTTCTAAATTCATATACTTTTTCGGTTTGAATACTGTCAGAGCCGTCTAAATTTTTATTCAGGCCGATAACAATGGTGTCGCAAGCATATTCCTTTACCAAATCAAGGATTTTCCCCGTGTCTTTGCGAATCCCTACCCGTTCCAGCGTCATAAGGCCCTGGGCGGTAATGTTAAGGGGGTCGGAAACCGCAATTCCTACGGTCTTATCTCCCACATCCAGTGCGATTTTTCTCATTTTGTAATTTCCTTTCAGTTAAATCAATCAATCAATTAAATTAATTCAAAGTTGTCTTTGTTTTAACAAAGAATAAGCGGGCACTGCGCCCGCCTAAGTCCTTTTATTTATCAATTCCTACATATTCACAAAGCATTTCTGCTATAAGCTCATCTCTGTCTACGCTTTTAATCATCGTTCTAGCATTGTTGTAGCTTGTGATATACGAAGGATCGCCTGATATAAGATAACCCACCAACTGGTCGATTGGGTTATAATCTTTTTCCTCAAGCGCGCGATAAACTTCTTCGATAATTTGTTTGTTTGTTTTCTGCATTTTGAAGGAATCAAACATGATCGTATTCTTTTCCATTGAAATGCCCCCTATTCCGTGATTACTAATACATTAACTTCTCACTCGTGTATACACTATATACTCTCTATGAAGAAATTATACTATTTTATCAGGGATTCTGCAACTGCAAATGCATCATTAATTTTTGAAGGGTCCTTTGCCCCAGCTTGCGCCATGTCGGCTTTTCCGCCGCCACCGCCGCCGCAGGCTGCCGCAATCTGCTTGATCATATTTCCTGCGTGAAGACCTCTTTCCAGCAAGTCGTCGGTAATAGACACCAGGAATGTTACCTTTTCGCCGCTTACTGTGGCAAATACCATAACGATTCTTTTGTGGACCGCTTTTATATCGTCGGAAAGGCTCCTCAGGTCATTGATATTGT
>CAVJCN010000387.1:0-2597 GCA_963647945.1 Absicoccus sp.
CAGTATCGGAGGAACCGGGCAATGCGTTTTCTTTTATGGCGCCGGCTGTTCAATACGGCAATTACGGTGCCATATTAACGATGGAAAAACTGGGTCAGCGCTGGGGCTGGGAAAAGACAAAGGTATGGAGATTTTTCAAAAAGCGCGGGGATGTCTTTGCTCTGTACCGTCTCCCTGGCTCTTACGGCTGCCTCGTTTTCAATAAATCGTATCCGATGGATACCGAGGTTTCCTTGCCTAAGCAGACAGAAATCCTGCGTATTCTTGATGAAATACGCATTTGGGGTGCTAATACGCACAAGGTAGGCAGTGACAACGATCATATCAACCGCTTGGTTGCATGGTACAGCAGAAATGCCGTGGAAAAGTCGATTGACAATGTGGAAGAAAATCGCGTTGCACTTTCGGACAGTATAATACGCGCGTATTTTTCTCCGTGTTGGAACTGTAAGAATTGTGAGTATGTCTGCCGGAGTAAAGAGTATTCCGTGCTAAAGGTACAGGAAACGAATAAAATCCGCGGACCGTGCAGGCCGACGGATATCACCAAAATCGCAAAGGAGATGTTTTATCATGAGCAAACAGGATGAACTGCAGTATGAGCAGCAGGAAAAACGAATACAAGCGCAGTCAGACGCTTTTATCACACTTCTGACAAAGCGAGGCATCTTGGGAGACAGCCAGATCGACGATGCACAAAAGCGTGCTGCCAGGCAGGAAAAGACGAAAAATTGTTATCACAACACGCTGATGCTCCTCCAGCACTATCGCACGCTGGTGTGGATGCTGGAATGCTTCCCCGAGACGGTTGCTGCCGAGCTTGACCGGCCGTTTGAAGGTGTGGACAAGCTGATCGAGGATGTGGATGTTGAGGTGGCGCTGGGCAACAAGAAGATTGAAAGCCGGATGCAGGGCATGCAGAAATCCCGCCTGTTGATGGATCGGCTCAACGAGGCACTGACCGTGCTCCGAAAAAAGCCGGACAACGGCGAACGGCTGTATAATCTCATCTACACGACCTACATAGCGCCGGAGGTGCTCAACCATCAGGAGGTTTTGTATCGACTGAACCTGTCGTCACGGAACTTTTATCGCTATCGCCAGCAGGCCATTTCCGTTCTTTCCATTCGCTTGTGGGCGACAGCTGCGCCGGATGTGGACTTTTGGTTGGAGATGCTGACGCTTCTGGAAGGACTGAAATGAATATGCCCATAAAAAGGCGAAAAGTTGGCACACGATTGCCGATGACACGGGAAAGCGAATGTGCTAAAATAATATCGTCCCAAACTGGGATCGGGCGAAACCGACGCCGTTTCTTGAGCTGAAAAGCTTTAAGAGACGGCGTTTTTTGTTGCCCAATACCGAAGAAAGGAGGGCTAAACGCATGAACAGACAGCTTCGGCTGCGCGATGGAAAAATCAAAACCGCATACTGGTCGCTTGTGGGCGTTGTGTCAGCACTGCTCGTTTCGACGCAGGCGGTATTCGCCGCAGATATGTGGGATCGTTTTTCGATGATCATGAAAGATATCTACGGAGAGCTTGTGGCGATCAGTACCATCGTGGCAGTCACCGTGGCCGCTATTGCTCTGCTGGTGCGCATGATCTCGCGCAATCAGCGAGCCGTCGATGAAGCGACGAGTTGGCTCAAGAGAATCGTGATCACTTGGATCGTTCTGAATTCTCTCGGCTTTATCGTTGCCTATCTGCAGCCCCTCATCAGCGGCGGAAACTACAATCCGTAAAAGACCCGGTCAAGCGGAAAGGAGGTGAACACCTATGCTTGACTGGATTTTTGAAGGAATTGTCACCTGGATCAGCAGTGTTGTGTCAGACATGATGGATGCGGTGTCCGGACTGTTCCTTCAGGCGCTCGGCACGGATATGACGGCAATGGAAGAATACTTCCCGTTTGTGTCCAAAGCCTTTACCGTAATGCAGTACACCGCATGGGCACTGCTGTTTTTGATCACAGTCTGGCAGTTGTTCCGTGTATTCGGAGGCCCTGTAACGGAAGCAGAAAACCCGTGGATACTGCTTGGTAGAAGTGCGTTATTCGCCTTTCTGATCGGATATGCCAAGCCGATTTTCCTGTTGACGCTGAAAATTGCAACAGCGCCATATACGGCACTCATGGACATTCAGATGACGGCGGAGGACTTCTCCTTTGCCGGAATCGAGCAGGCCCTTCAAAACGGCCTGACCAGTCTTATCGCCACCATCTCGGTGGTCGGACTGTTGCTGCTCGTCATACTGGAAATTGCGCTGGGCTGGAACTATTTCAAGCTGCTGCTTGAAACGGTGGAACGGTATATCGTTGTCGGTGTGCTGTGCTACACTTCGCCACTCGCCTTTTCTATGGGCGCATCCAAAGCAACAACGCCGGTATTCCGGTCGTGGTGTCGGATGGTCGGGTCGCAGCTATTGCTCCTTGTGATGAATGTCTGGTTCCTGCGTGGTTTTTCAACCTCGGTAGGCCAGTACATCGGCACGGGCGGCGCCTTGTCCAACGGGAACGGAAATGTGTTCCTGTGGCTGTTCTGTGCACTGGCGTTTCTCAAAACGGCACAGAAATTTGACAGCTATCTTGCGGCAATG
>CAVJCN010000388.1:0-1611 GCA_963647945.1 Absicoccus sp.
GTACATATCTCCTTAAACATATTTTAGTGGACTCCGCGGCGAAAGTGAAGAGCGCATAAATTGCATACACGCACCATAAGTGTGATATTCGGATTTTTTCTTAGATTTATCCCACCTTAAAAGCAAATAAGTCTGCTTATAGTACCAGCAGACTCATTTATGCTTAATTGAACATGTCCAAATTATCGAGCATTTTGGTTATATCCTCTTCCAAAGCCTCGGAAGTTCCACTCATTGAAGTATCCGCTATAGTTTCGGTTGTATGAAGTTCAGATAGCTTTTCCTCCACAATGCTCCGTATCAACCGTTCCATTTGACTGCGGTCGAAGGCAGGAGCAACCTTAACCTCTATTTTACTATAACCGGACTGTAACTCCGGATGAGCATTGATATAATCAGTCAATGCCGAAACAATGATTGTACTTTTTCTGTTGCCCAGGTTTTCCAGCAGCTCGCCGACACGAATCTGATCTTCGCTGTCGGCGCCGAACTGCAGCGTAAATCTGTATTTTCCGTCTTTTCTCACCGCCTATCACACCGTCCTTTATGCAGGACGATGGGACAGCTGCACCCTGCCAAGCATTTCGTACCCAAGTGCATTGGCATTGGGGGACTCAACAAAGTCCGCCTTTGCAACCAACGGAGATGCCTCCAGAAACGGCCTGAGAAGCAGACTTCCGCCGCCAATGAACACTGCCGGATTGGAACGGAGATCAACCTGCAGCTCGCGCAGTTGGTTGAGAATGTCCTGGGCATGAAGCTTGGTTGCGCCGCAGATCGTCTGCTTAACATCATCCGGTAAGATCGTATCCTGGCCGGAAAGAACTGCGCTGATATGCTCGTCTTCGATGCGCATATCATGAAGTGCGCCGACTTTGCGGATGATCTCATTGTTCATGGTGATGATACCGGTTTCAAGCGAACGGCAGAACTGCAGATCGGGCTTGCCGTTTTTCAGGAGCAGCACATCCGTCGTGTAGCCGCCGATGTCGACAACGAACACCCGAAGCATATTGACTACCATGCTGCTTTTCGGAACAACGGCCGCATATGCCTGCGGGAACACCATGACCTTATCGATCATAATGCTGTACGGCTTATCCTTATAAACAAATTTGATAATGCCGTCCCGTTTGAAATACCGGGCGAATTTGTCCTTGAGTACGCCGTAATGCTCCGGCGGCAATCCTACGGCCAGCTGGATCTGTTCAACGGGGCTGTACCGTCCGGTATCCTCAAGTTCCTTTGCAATGGCGAACAGCGTCAGAATAAAATAGCGTTCGTCCTGCGTTTTATCTCGCATGTAGCTCAGGCGCTTTCCGCTGGTCGTCCAGTACCGTCCGTCATATTCCAGGATTTCGTCCGCCATAGGCGGCTTGACGGTGTGCTCAGACAGACCGGAAACAAAGGAATGGTGCGGCGTTTTGATGGCATAGTTGCCGTGGTCGATTGCAATCAACATATAAGGTTCCCCCTATATTTCAGTTTTGGATTTTCATTATCATTACACGGTTCAGTATGCGTATTTACAACGGGAATACGCATTGCAGGGTAAAATAAGCATGAAAAAAGGACAAAGCCGAAGCTCTGTCCTTTAGTCTTATGGTACAT
>CAVJCN010000388.1:1621-2596 GCA_963647945.1 Absicoccus sp.
ACTCTGTATGGCATCCTCATAATCCTTAAACCTCATATCCGCTGCTTTTTTCAGATCATCAGCTTTCAAATCAGCTACTGAGAAAATGAGCATCAAACTATCAAGGATTTCTCTTGTTTTATCTGCATCCAATTCCTTTCTCAAAATATACATAATGTTGGGAATGGAAAGGGCAGATATCACCCCGGATATTTTTTTGACTTCACACAGCTTGAATATTTTGGCTGAATCCTCATAAAAAGCAGGACGTTTGCAAAGCACATCCAAAATGATGTTCGTATCAATTAGCACCTTCATATTTCAGCATACGCTCCGCTTTGGCTTCTTTTTCGTCATAATCACCTTTTAAGACGCCAAGCAATGAATCCGTCAAAAAAGAAACGCTTTTCTCGTGAGAAACCAGCCGAGCAACCTCCTTTCCGTTTTTCATAACGATTATCTCTCCGCCGGCCTGAACCATCTGAAGATATTTCCCGAAATTGTTCTGAACTTCGGTTGCGGTTGCAGTTGTCATAAAATCGCCTCCTTTTAGCTAATATCAGTATACTCGATTTTATCCATTTTGTCAATGGGATTAGCTAATATTATTGTATCCGATTTTCACTATTTTATTATTGAGAATCAAATGACAAAAAGAGACGAGAATAATTCCCGCCTCTTTCTGCTTACTGTGATTGCTTTTTTCTGAAAAGATACTCCCAGATATAATCGTCAAGCCCTTTGTAAGCCGGATCCCACAGATAGGTACCATACCGGAACCCCATATCGCCGAGCAGCTGCAGAAGATTATTATACCCATTCTGCACATGATGGTTGGTTGCGAAATCCATATCAAAAGCCGTTTTGATTTCGACCAATCCCTCGCTGCGCAGTTCTGTCAGAGTCAGTTCAAGCTGCGTCAGAGTATTCACACCCGGGACGGCCAGAACCGTCAGACCGGTAAGAGCGTTTATTACATCCGCTTTCATTGGCCCT
>CAVJCN010000389.1:0-2593 GCA_963647945.1 Absicoccus sp.
GAACTTTTTCTTCTGCCTGTTCCTTGATATTGAATCTTTGCCATTGTCTATTCCTCCCTTTCCCTAAAATTCCCAAGTTTCCGGCTGCTGTGCAGTATGCGGATGCTCTGCGCCTGCGTAAACCTTTAACTTTTTGTACATCTGTCTGCCGAGCTTTCCGTCAGGAAGCATGCCCTTTACGGCGTGTCTGATGATTTCGTCCGGCTTCTTTGCCTGCAGCTTTTCAAATGTGATTTCCCGAAGACCGCCCGGATAGCCGGTATGTCTTTTGTAAATCTTTTCTTTTCTCTTCTTGCCTGTAACCTCAACCTTTTCAGCGTTGATAACGATTACATAGTCGCCGCAGTCAACATGCGGTGTGTAAATCGGTTTCTTCTTTCCACGGAGGATTGAAGCAACCTCTGATGCAAGTCTTCCGAGAGTCTTGCCTTCTGCATCGATGACATACCACTTGCGTTCCACCTCTGCAGGTTTTGCGATAAATGACTTCATTTTCTTTCCTTTCCGCCTACTGGGATTTTCGCGAGATTCGCATTCCGCGCCATCGCAAGGCTGCGGAGAAAATCTGTTTCGGCTTTGTCTACTGGGATTTCAGGGAACTTTCTTCTTGCCGAAATCTTTTTCGATATACTAAATATATTAGTTTCGGGTCCCGGACGGATTCCCATCCTGTGCCCGTGCACAATCGTGCTTCATCATTATATAGCAAAAGCCTTGCAAATGCAAGGCTTTTTTTCGCAAGTGCCCTGAAATTGCAAATTCCACTCCTGAATTGCCCCTAAATTGCCCTTACCGGGCAGTACCAGGACTGCCTGTTATAAGGTATCAACTCGTCGCTCATGCAGATAATCAAGCCCGGCTGTACCGCAAATCCCAGCTTATGAAGCACATCGAAATTTTTGTCCGGATTGAAAGGCGCTTTGCTTTTTTTTATTTCGATCGGATATATTTTCTGATTTTCGATGATAAGAAGATCGATTTCTTTCATGTCGATATCCCGATAATAAAACAAATCCGCGGGTCTACCCGCATTGTAATAGCTCTTCACGATTTCGGAAACAACATAGGTTTCTAAAAAAGCGCCGTCCATAGCGCCGTTTTCCAGCGTGTCCGAGTTCGGCCAACGGCAAAGATATGCCGCAAGTCCCGTGTCCATAAAATAAACCTTCGGTGTCTTTACAATCCTCTTTGTTATATTGGAAAAGTAGGGCCGCAATATGAAAATGATGCCGGAACGCTCCAAAATTCCCACCCATGCCTTTGCGGTAGGTGCGGAAATTCCAATGTTTTTCGCGATTTCGTCGTATTTTAGCTCCTGACTCGTTCTGGATGCCATATATACAAGAAAATCATAAAACGCGCTGAGTTTTCCAACCTGCGCAAGATCCTTGACATCTCTTTCAATATAGGTATTGATATAGTCCATATAGAATCGATTTCTGTCCAAATCCGTAGTGCAGAGCTTGGGCATTCCTCCCCGGAAAATATCGGAATAAATCTTGTGTATGTCCTTTGGGGTACAACCTTTCAGCCTTTCTCTTACGGCTTCGATATCCGGATCAAACAGCGCCGCCTCTCGGCCTTCTATTTCTGCCGTCGAAAGGCTTGACATATCAAAAACCGCAACTCTTCCTGCCAGCGATTCGGAAACTCCCTGCATCATCTTAAATTTCTGCGAGCCGGTGAGCCAAAACATTCCGTTGTTTTCTTCGCCCTTAAGCGCTTTTTCATCTACAATTCTTTTGATTTCGGTCAATATAGACGGGACTCTTTGAAATTCATCGATAATCAGCGGGAAGCCATAGGTTTCAAAAAAAAGTCCGGGATCTGTTTCTGCCAGTCTTCTGGCGTTTCCGTCATCGAATGTTACATATTTTCGCTCCGGCTCTTTCATATGGTTCAGCATTGTGGATTTTCCCACCTGCCGCTGACCGCAAACCATTACCACCGGATAGTATTTTGAAGCGTAAATAACCTGCTCCTCTAAATGTCTTTTTATATACATAGCACCTCTCCGATAAATCTAAAGTTTAATTTTATTTTACTCGGATTTCTTCGTCGAGTCAAGAAAAATCATGCCGCAACTCTCGCAAAATGTCAATAGTTTTGCGATTATAAACCGCAAAACTTATTTAAAATTCCATTCAGCATCCTCGGTGGCTTCGGCGACTTTCATCATTATGGCACATTCCATGCGCTTGCGGAAAAGCTTGCAGCCGTATTCGTAGACACCATTGATGTCCCCGGTAGCATGATAAGCATTTGCCGCGCAGCCTCCGGAGCAATAAAGCCTTGCCCAGCAGTCGTCACATTCTCTGCGGGAATAGACATTGCATTTTCTAAACTTTTCCTGCACAGCTTCGTTTTTAATGCCCTCCCAAATGTTTCCCATGAGATAGTTTTCGTCCCCCACAAACTGGTGGCAAGGGTAAAGCTCTCCCTGAGGAGTGACCGCAAAATACTCCGTACCGGAGCCGCAGCCTGCGATTCGCTTATAAATGCAAGGGCCGTGGGTCAGGTCGATCATGTAGTGATAGAAGGTAAGGGGCTTTCCTGCCCTGCGGCGGGCAAGCATTTCCTTTGCAAGCCTTTC
>CAVJCN010000390.1:0-2590 GCA_963647945.1 Absicoccus sp.
ATCGCCCAGCAGTTCTTCCCGATTGTCTGCCAGCTTGCCGCTCATGCGCATAAAGGCATCCTTGACCGTGTTCTCCGGCACTCGATCACTGGCGCATTCTGAGCGCCCGGATGCCTTATAAGAGCAGAGCCAGAAGGCCGTACCGTTAGTCACCTGTCTGCGATAAGCATGGCCGCAGACAGGGCACCTCAGCACCCCGCTGAACAGGTATCGATTCTTTGGGGCGGATCCCCCGGCAGTTTTACGCTGTTGAAGTGCCTGCGCCGCCTGAAAGATTTCCCGGCTGACAATGGCAGGGTTACTGTTCTCCACATAATACTGCGGTTTTTCTCCATGATTTCTCCTTTTACGGAACGGCAGGGTTTCCGTGGTGTAATTCTTCTGGAGCAGCGCATCGCCCATATACCGTTCATTGTTCAGGATATAGTGGATTGCGTTGAGATGCCATGTCTTGTAGCCGTATCTCCGTGGAATGCCATCCGCATTGAGCTGGTTGGCGATGGCCTGCTTCCCGCAGCCCTGCAGATAGAGGTCGAAGATCCGGCGAATGACCACAGCCTCCGCTTCGTTGATATAAAGTTGGCCGTCTATGAGCTCATACCCATAGGCGGCCTTGCAGCAGTTGAAATCTCCGGATTCCATTCTCTTTTGATAGCTCCAGCGCATATTCTCGGAGATGGTTTCCGACTCCTTTTGCGCTGCCATGCCGGGAAAGGTGAGGATCATTTCAAGGTCGATGGTTGCCGTGTCGATCCCTTGCTCCTCGAAGTAGATGCTGACGCCAAGCTCTTTCAGCCCACGCACCATGGTCAATAGTTCAGTAGTGTTCCGGGCGAAGCGGGAAACGGACTTGGTGATGATGCGGTCGATTTTACCTTTTCGGCAATCCCGAAGCAGGCGGTTCAGATCATCCCGCTTGTCCATCCGTGTGCCGGTAACCGCTTCGTCTGCGTAGATGTCCACCAGCTCGTATTCCGGATGGGCCGCCGCATACTCCGTATAATACTTGACTTGAGCGGCGAAGGAATGAAGCTGATCGTCAGATCCGCTGGATACCCGCGTATAGGGTGCCAGTCGGATAAGGCGTTGGCTTTGCTCCGGCATCGCCAATTCGGTAACGGTTTTTCTCATGCTGATCTCCTTTCTGCGGATCGCTCCGCTTTGTGATAGCCGCTTTCCTCTGCGGCAACACGAAGGATACCACATGAGTTTGCATACATCCAGCGAGAATGGCGAGAATTAAGGAACCAGACATAACTTTTTTTGCGGGGCATAATGCTCAACCTGCAAGCGGAAAATGCGTTGGTATTCCACCTCTGAGATCAGCGCCATGGAGCGCAGCAGGCGGAGCAAATTCAGCCCATAAGCGAGTGCGGCACAGCTCTTATCTGTCATGTCGCCACCTCATTCCAAGGCTTACCGCTATGGCCGCCTCTACCCGCTGCATATCCTGCACGGAGATTTTGCCAAGGCAATCGGAAAGCCGCTCCTTGTCGATCGTGCGGATCTGCTCCAGCAGGACGACAGACACACTTTCGAGGAAATCGTAATCAATGACGATGTGTGTGGGCAGAGAGCTTTTCTTCTGCACCGAGGTAATGGGTGCGATGATCGTAGTGGGGCTGTGACGATTGCCGGTGTTGTTCTGTAAAATAAGGACGGGACGGATGCCGCCCTGCTCGCTGCCAATGACGGGAGAAAGCTCTGCGTAGTAAACTTCGCCGCGATAAACTGTTTTCATCTCTGTATACCTCCGTATGGTGTAAGTAAAAGCCCAAAGGCATGGATAACCGCAAAGGGTGGGTGTCATGCCCTTGGGCCGGTTTGATCGTTTTGCGTTTTGCGACCATATTTGCCTCGCACCCGTGGTCAGACGGCGATCATGCAAACAACCGATAGCGAATCGGTTCCCCAGGAATTTCACCTCCGCGTGGATCTCACCCGGCCGCCCTCTTTGGTTGCGACGGCTCACGGCGCATGGCACCGCTTCAACGCTCGACTTTTGACTGGACGGGGTGTTGTCTTTCCGCAGCCGGTCATGGCGTATTTCGTGCGGTGCTGCCGCACTATCCGCTCTCAAAAGGAGTGGGCCGCTCATCCCTTGCAGGGACAGCAGACGGAAAGTATTTGCTGACGGATGATTCAATTTTCAAAGAACAACAGAGGCATATAGAAAGCCCCTCACTTTCCATGGCAAAAAGTGAGGGGCCTGATAACCGGTCAGGTCATCATATTTTTAAGTTTTTTCAGAATCCGCAGCTTTCGCTTGTGGATCGCAACTTGCGAAACGCCATACTTTTGGGCGGCATCCCGCTCCGTCAGCCCGTTATAGAACAAATCACGGATCAGGAGCTGTTCCTCTTGTTCCAACTGGGAGAGACAACCGAGTAGCTTGTCCGTCTGGATTTTATGGATAACCAATTCATCGATGGACTCTCCGGGATCCGCAAGAATGTCAGCTCCGTTGAATTCGTCGGTGGTGAGCATATCCACAGAAATATCGCCGTTATCTGCGGAACGCCGATCCATGTACCTCTGCCGGTTTTGGATTCGGTAGAATTCTGCATACTGCTCCGGCGTTACCTCCATC
>CAVJCN010000391.1:0-2578 GCA_963647945.1 Absicoccus sp.
AGGTTTCTTCTACTTTACAGCCTGCGATGAGCAAGTCGAAATTTTTCGAGGCCACCGCCTGCTTATACTGTTTTGAGGCTAAGGCATTCACCTTTACTCTAAAGCCGAGAGCTTCCATATTCTTGGCTATATTTTTACAGGCAGATACCCGCTGAGAATTGGATTTTTTTGTAAGCAGCGTAAGGGTTACTTCATTTCCGTATGCATCTTCGAGGAAACCGTCACCGTTAACATCTTCGATGGACGCTTCTTTAAGCATTTGCAACGCCTTGTCATAGCTGTACTCGGTTAAAGCTCCTGTGTCCTGCACTCCCAGGAAATTAGGATAATATATTGTGTCGCTCAAAACAGCATCAGAGGCATATGAATTTTCAATTATTTTTTCACTGTCAATTCCATAGGCGATGGCTTTTCTTACATCTTTTGACAGGTAGGATTTATTTGTATTAAACACTACAAACTCAACCTGCCCGGATATTATATCATACATATTTAAGTTCTTGTCTTTTACGATGGAGTATCGGTTAGTGGATTCATCGATATAGCAAGTAACTTCATTTATCTCGGTCAGCGATGATTTGTAGGATTTGTCCGGCAGGATGTTAAACTGAAGTTTGTTGGAAACCTCCCCATCGTAATAATTTTCGTTAGGTTTTAATTTCAATTTTTTCAGATAGTCGTAGGATGAATATCTATACATTCCGGTGCCCACAGGCTTGAAGCTGCCGGTATCCGTCACAAACTGATAGGGGCTGCTGTATCCTGCGGAGGACACTATCGGAAATGTCAAAAGGTCAAGGGAGCAGTTGTAGTTATTGTTAAAGTAAATAGTGAGTTCCCTGTTATTCTTCACATTGACATACATGATCCTGGAACATTTATTGTAATAAGGGGATTTACTTCCGGCCTGTTTCACCGCGTTAACGGTAAAACTCACATCCGACGCTTTTAAAGTCTTTCCCGAGTGCCATTTTATATTTTTCTTCAGTTTGATATAAATTGAAGCTTTTTCAGTGTTTACCTCATAGCTTTCCACCAATTTGGGAACCACATTCATATTGCTGTCAAATTCAAACAGTCCGTCATAAATCAACTTTGAAATGTAATAAACATCCTCGCTCTGTGATACGATCGGATTGAGGGTATCAAACCTTTCCGCAGCAAAATAAAGGGTCGTCTTTTCCTTATATTTGACATCCGGGTCAATATTAAGAACTTCTTCCTTGTAAATTTCAACACTGGAAAATATGATCGCCAAAAGTAGCACAAGCGCCAGCAAAAATATCCATTTTCTCTTGATAAAGTTAATTATTTTCGACATTCCGTACTTCCTCGCTCTTTAATCTCTTTAATTCTTCGTCAAGCTGCCGGTAAAGATGGGCTAAATCCGCCGAATTGTCAATGATTCGGTCTGCAAGGGCTTTTTTCTCCGCTAAGGGCATCTGGTTTGCCATTCGGCTTTTGATATCCGCCTCCTTCAGCCCGTCCCTGGCTTTCACTCGTTCCATCACCGCCTCCGGTTCCGCCGCCACCAGCCAGCTTTCATCGGTATATTTTTGCATATCGCATTCAAAAAGCAGCGGAGCGTCTAAGATAACAATGCCTTTGAAGTTATCTTCTTTCAGTTTTTTCACTCTATCCAGCGTTATTTTGATAACGGCACTCGTTACTATTTTTTCCAGTTTTGCCTTTTCTTCGGGCTGCGCGAAAATATATCTTCCCAGTTTTTTTCTGTCCAACTCTCCGTCATCCGAAAAAAAATCTTCTCCAAAGGTTTCCTTAAGAATCTCAAGGTATGGGCTTCCCTTTTCCGTAAGATTCCTTGAAATCTTGTCTGCATCGATTATCACGCAGCCCCTTTGTGCAAGGTATGCGGAGGCAGTGGATTTGCCGCTGCCGATTCCCCCCGTAAGTCCTATAATTTTCATTTTTGTGCCTCTATGCCTGCCCTATTTATTTCAGTTCATACCATGTGTTACCGGTATTAAGCTCCGCCGCAAGTTTCACGGAAAGCTGTACTGCCCCTTCCATATTCCGCGTCAGAAGTTCCTTTATCTCCTCGGCCTCGCCCAGATCCGCATCGATAATCAGCTCGTCGTGAACCTGCAAAATGAGCTTGGAGTTCGGATGCTTTTCTTTTAGCTCCTCATAAACCCGTATCATGGCAATCTTAATAATATCTGCGGCGCTTCCCTGTATCGGGGTGTTCATGGCAAGCCTTTCTCCCAGCTGACGCGCAAAGTAAGCCGAAGCGTTTATTTCGTGTATTGCCCGCTTTCTGCCCATCATGGTGGTTGCATAGCCTGTTTCCCTGCAAATTCTAATTTGCTCGTCCATATATTCCTTTACTTTGCTGTGTTTTGCAAAATATGCGTGAATATAGTCCTCCGCTTCTTTTCGGCTTATGTGAAGCTCCTCGCTGAGGCCGAATCCGCTCATTCCGTAGATTACCCCGAAATTAACAGCCTTCGCCCGGCTTCTGTCAAGGGGAGTTATTTCCTCCGGAGGTATTCCCAAAACCCGAGATGCCGTGGTTTTGTGAATGTCCTCGCCATTGTTGAAGGCTTCTATGAGGCTC
>CAVJCN010000392.1:0-2568 GCA_963647945.1 Absicoccus sp.
TACCATATCCCCCAGCTCGCAAATGAAGCCGAACATATCCCGAAAGTCGTAGGTTTCCAGTCCCAGTCCTGCGATTTCCGTGTAGATGTGCCGGGGTCTTGACTGTTCCTTCATTTCGGCATCGATGCTTGGGCGATCGTCCACCTTGAGGTTTATGTGGTGCAAGCCCTGGCCGTGTTCTTTGAGCCAATCCGAATAGGGATCGCCGCCCTCCTTGCACAGGGGCTCGATATATTCCAGATCAATGCCGCCGAAGTTAAGTCTTGCCGTTTTTATGTAGAACTCACATGGCTTTCCGTTGTAATAATTCTGTATTTCCGTTCCTTCCTGAGCCCGAAGTTTCGTGTTTTTGAATACAATTGAGGATTCATCAAGCTCAAAGTAATTTTTCAGGTTTTCAACGGTTTTTTCCACATCTTCCACGATGCAGCCCACCTGAAATACAAGTTCCGGTTTAACTTTTTTCATATTTGCCTCTTTTCTCCTGTGCCCTGCGGCGCGCAATGCTATCTCTATCTGAATCAGACTATCTGAGCTGCGTCTTGAGCTGCTCTGCCGTCATGCCCTTGATGTAATTTCCAACATCCAGCTTTCCCGCGATTCGCGTATCCAGATTTTCATCCAGCGCTTCGTCCTTGAGAGCCTCTTCCAAGTCCGAAATCTCGCCGTTTCCGAAGAAATCTCCGTGGATCTTTACTTCCTGCAAAATTCCTTCCCGCACGGTTGCGTAAATTTCAACCGTTCCGAAATCATATCGCTGACTTTTTTCGTAATTGTAATTGCCGGATTTTCCGTAATTCCATTCCCAGGTGCGATATTTTTCATCGGCCAGCTTTTCGATTTCCTCTATTTCGGCATCAGAAAGCGTGTATTCCCTTGCGCCGCCGCCCTGCAAAACCTCGTCAGCCAATGTTTTTTTGAAAACATCCACGGTGATTTCCTTCGGGCTGCAAGCATTAATTGTTGTCACACGAGCCGCCACGGATTTTGCGCTCTTTGACTCGAACTTTGCCTCCTTCGGGCGCAGCGCCTCCGACACATTTGTCAGATTGCTGTCCACCAGGATGCAGCCGTGGTGCATGATCCTGCCTCGCTTCACATACTGGGAATTTCCGGAAATCTTCTTGCCATCAATGGTAATATCGTTTCTGCCGGTAAATTCTGCATGAATACCCAGCTTTGCAAGAGCTCGGATAACGGGCTGTATGAACTGTGAAAACTGCAGGCCGTGGTCTTTTTCGCTTACTATAAATGTAAAATTCAGATTGCCCTTGTCGTGGTATACCGCCCCGCCGCCGGAAAGTCTGCGCGCCACCCGAATGTGGTTTTCGTCCACAAAGGCTTGGTTGATTTCCTGCGCAGTGTTTTGGTATTTGCCCACTACAATTGTATTGTCGTTTTGCCAGAGCATGAAGTATTCTTCATTTTGGTCGAGCTTTTCAAAAACATATTCTTCCAGTGCCAGGTTAAAATACGGGTCACGGCTCTTTGATTCAAGGTAAATCATGTCTTACCTCCCTATCTTACTCCTGATAGTCTGCAAATGCCGCTTTCAGCGTTTCCACATCTTTTCTCGCCGCCGAAATGTAGTCGTCGCCGTTTACATTTAAGTTAGGACGGGTGTAGAAGGTTTCCGAAATGATCCAGCCTTCGTAGCCGATGTCCTTGATTGCCTGTACGGATTCCTTGAAATATGTGCCGCCCTGTCCCAGTAAAACGATAGGCGCGGTTTCCTTTGTTATGAATCCTTCGGCATCCGGCCGGGATTCTTTCATGTGGAAGTGGTCGATTCTGTCCTTCCCCAAGGCTCTAATCATGTCAGGCGGGTAACCCGTTCCGTACATAACCGGATTATGGGTATCGAAGCAGAGCTTCAGCTTGCCGTCGAACTCATCAAGGAATTTAAAGTGTTCTTCCATGGTGATGTCCGTTTCCATGGCGATCTGTACGCCGTATTCCTCGGCAACCTCCACCGCATATTTGTACATTTCGTAAACATGTCTGTGCTGAGCCGCGCCGTACATACGCATACCCTCAATCATAACGGTAGGTATCTTCATTTCCGAGGCCGCGATGATGCCCTTGCGAATGCTCTCCATGCCTTCTTTTCCGTCCGCAGTTTTGAGGCTGCTTCTGATGAAACCCTGACGAACCAATGTGTATAAATGGATAGACTGAAGCGTGATATCGTATTTTGCCGCGTTTTCCAGATAGCTGTCCTGAACCCATTTGTTGTTCAGCGGATAAGCGTACTGCGAACCGCCGCCGTCGGCAAGCTGCATACCGCTGTAACCCGCTTCGTGCGCCATCTTGATTGCCATTGGGCCCCAGTACGGAAAGCTAAACTCGCAGACTCCGAATTTAATCTTTGCCATGATCTTTCTCTCCTTCTTTCTGTTGTTCCAGTTTTATAATTTTATTGTATCTAAAGGTGGAATGAAAGTACAATTCATATTTTTTGGGTTGAGGTATTCCTTGCGGTTATTTAAAAGTTAACAAAGGTTTTTTGTTGCTTGTGGGCGGGTGAAAGTCGGAATCAAAGCTGCCGTTATCGGCAAAATATAAGCG
>CAVJCN010000393.1:0-2564 GCA_963647945.1 Absicoccus sp.
GACATGTTGATAACACGGATGTCGCCCAGATCGCCATTCTTAATCATCTGACGAGCCTGCTGAATCATCTGATGACCGGAATAGCCATAGGTCACGCCGACAACCAGGTTCTTCTTCTTAGCCAGAGCAACCAGCTCTTCGCCCTCTTCGGTGCTGAAGCACAGCGGCTTCTCGCAAACAACATGGATGCCAGCTTCCAGAGCAGCCTTGCACACCTCATAGTGTACGCTGTTCGGGGTAGCGATGGAAACAGCCTCAATGCCGTCCTCGCGCTGTGCTTCCTTCTCGAACATGGTCTTGTAGTCAGGATAGCAGCGATCCGGATCAATGCCCAACTCAGCGGCAAATGCCATGCCACGCTCCGGATTGATGTCAAATGCACCAGCTACCAACTGGAAGTTGTTGTCGCGCAGTGCTGCGGAACGATGGATATAGCCAATCTGGCTGCCCTTACCGCCGCCGACCATAGCCCAGCGAATCGGATGATCCAAAACCTTAGAACCGTTAATCATAGTCATTTCCTCCTAAAAAACTTCTTCTATAAACTCTCTGTGGAATAATTTCAAACTTAGATCTGATAGCCGACAGACTTCAGGTAATCTACACTGCGCTTGACATCGCGCAGCGAGGTATCGGAATTACGCGGATCGCGTTCCTGCTCAATGGTGATGTAGCCGCTGTAGCCAATGTCTTCCAGAGCCTGCTTGATTGCCGGATAATCCAGTGCGCCAGTGCCGATCGGACACATAGCACCCTTGCCGCAGCCATCAAAGAAGCGGATATGCTCGCCCATAACTTCCTCATATACCTTCTGGTCAACATCCTTGAAGTGTACATAATCCAGCTTGTCCTGATACTTTTTCAGATACGTTACCGGATCCATGCCAGAATAGTACAGATGGCCGGTATCCAAGCACAGACCGCAAACATCATACGGAATATCGTTGGTGATGCGCTCAATTTCATCTGCGAATTCGATATAGGTGCCAGCATGCGGATGAATGACCGGACGCACACCCCAGCTGTTCGCTCTGTCGCACACAGCACGGACATTCTTGACAAAAGCAGCCCACTGCTCGTTGTCCATGCGCGGTGCACGATCGGAATGACCTGCATTGAAATCGCGCTCGTCATGTCCCCAGTCCATAACTGTCAGATACGGTGTCGGCCACTTCTGTCCCTCATGTACCGGCAGCTTCGGCATCTTCGGATCGGTAATCAGCTTGCAGATGTCATCGACAGCCTTGAGCACGCTCGGCTGATTTTCCGGTGTCACCAGATCGTGGAAGATGGTACCGACAACGATACCCAAACCGTTCTTGTTCAGCTCTTCTGCCACGAGATCGACATCGTTCGGAATATAACCCCAAGGGCCAAGCTCAATCGCACGATAGCCTGCCTGACTTGCTTCGGAAAGTACACGGGTCCAAGGCGGCAGATACGGGTTTTTCGGATCATCTACGCCCCAGCAGCTCGGAGCGCCGCAAATGTTCATGCTCATAGGTACAATCTCCTTTTCTATACTTACGCGGTCTGGCGAAAACCTCACAATCTTGTTATCAACTTGTGTGTCACCAGCTTGTTTTGACGGTTTGTCGTTCCTGTGTTATGATTCTATTATACGAAATTTCCAAAGAAAGACCTTCATTATCTTGTAAATTCCCGCAAAAATTTGCATGGTATTTTGCACAAAATCCAAAGCATTTTTTTGAACACTACACTATCTTGTTGTTTCCCTAATAAAAAAAGGAGTACAAGCATGAAAGACATCCAGACCATTTCCAATCAAGTGTTTGAAGACGGTGCACTTCCCGTGCTCGTCAACGCCAATCGGCAGGACTACGGAAAGACCAAGCATGACCGCCCGATGCACGGACACGACTCGATGTGCGAGCTGTTGCTGTGCTACCGCGGCTTTGGCACCTATAATGTCAATAACTTCTCCTATCTCATTCAGGAAGGTGACCTCATTTACTATAACTGCGGGGAGCTACATGAAGTGGTATCCAATACCGATGTGGAAATCGGCACATATTGTTTCGGTTTTTCTCATGTCCAATTCCAAGGTCTGCCGGTCAATCATTGTATTCCGTCAGACAGTCCGCATGTCCGCGCCTCTCAGGCACAGTTCCCGTTTTTGCGCAATCTCGCGGAACAAATCCTCGCTCTGAATGACGGCACACCGCCGGAACAATTGACCGCCCAGACACTTGGCATTTCCCTGCTCATGTTAGCCGCTCAAATGCCTGTCACACAGCAGGACGGCATCATTCGCAGTTCGGCCTCCCTGCTCACTCGCCGCATCAAAGAATATATTGACGCCCACTATACAGAACCGCTTAAATTAGAGGACATTGCCAGTGCACTTGGCTGTAGTGTCCCCTATCTGTCGCATACCTTTAAAGATGCCACGGGATATTCACCGATTCAATATGCCATTCGCCGCCGCATTGGCATGGCACAAACCCTACTCATATCTACTGATCATTCTGCCACACGCATTGCAACCATGGTCGGCTACGACAATACAAACTATTTTAACTCCCTGTTTACGCGCATTGTCG
>CAVJCN010000394.1:0-1867 GCA_963647945.1 Absicoccus sp.
CATCCACCCCAAGCACAAGCGCCCCATCGGGGAGCGCTTGGCTGACGCGGCCTTGCAATGGGTATATGGCGCGCCGATCAACAGCGGCGCGCCGCTTGCCGAAAGCTGCTGCTTATGCGGCGACGCGGTCAGCATTGCTTTTGCGCACGGCGATGGGCTGCATTTTGAGCAAAAAGAAAGGGATGGATATAACGGATTTTCCGTCTCGGACATTGAGCCGCAGTATCTGCCGCCGATTCTGGGCGGCATCAACGGGTTGGAGGTTGAAACTGCGGTCGGACCACTGCCGCTGGCCGAGTGCAGCTGCACCAACAATGTGCTGACCATTCGTTCAAAAGTGCTGGCTTCCGTCGAGTGCGTGACCGTCCGCTTTGCTCAAACGCAATTCTATGAAGTGAATTTGCTGAATGCGCACGATCTGCCCGCGTTCCCGTTTGTCTTGCAAGCCGAACGGCGTGAAAAATGAGCATACAGATCCTGCAGCAAGAGGCTTTTAATCTGCAGCCATCGCATCATAACTATCATGGCATTATTGAAAATCTGGGTCAAAGATGATAGTATCAGCATGACTTTTTGCGCGCATTTTACAAAGGGGCTCTGAATAATTACGAGAATTTGAGCTTAATGAACCGGGGCAAATGTATGCTGACAAATATATTAAATAAAGCAAATTTTGATGTTAAGCGTAAGGGACAGGATGAGTCGCTCAGAGAACAGCTGATGGTTTTTGATACGCTTGCTCGTCATTTCAAAAATGTCTATTGGGTGGATCTGGAGAAGAGGACTGCGAGGATTCTCAAGCTGGATGCAGACTATGTAGATGTTCCGGGCAAGGAGAATCATCAGGAGTTCTCGTTTGAAGCTGTTACAGAGAATTGGATTAATACCATTGTATACCCGGAGGATCGAGAGAAAGTCAGAAGCGCAATTGCGATAGATAATATAAAAAAGGCCTTCGAGACCAAGGAAGAGCTTGTCGGCAATTATCGCAGTCTCGTGGACGGAGAACTCCATTATTTTCAATACAACATTAGCAGGTCTGATCAGGATGCCACAATAGCGATAGCAGGATTTCAGAATATTGATGACATCATTGAAGAACACCAGAGAATGGAGGAAGTGAAAAGAGAAAAAGAGGCTGCCCATCAAAAAGAGGTTGATGAACAGCTTGCAATTATCAACGCTTTGTCCAAGAGCTTCAGGAATGTATTTGTTGCAAACCTGCGAGAGGGAACTGCACGGGTTATAAGACTGGACGACAGCTATAATGTAAGGGCGATCAGAGATGCTGACAGCCAGACATTCCAGTTTGATGCCGTTGTTGATCGATGGGTGCGTGAAACCGTCCATCCTGACGATAAGAAGCGGATAAAAGAAACACTGAATGTAGAAAATATCAGACAGGTGTTCTCCAGACAGGATAATTATGTTGGCACATACCGTAACATAGAAGATGGTGTACAGCATTACTATCAGTATGACTTCAGAAGAGTCGGCGATACCGAAAATGTTGTAGTGGGATTCCGGCTTATCGATAAGATTGTAGAAGAACAGAAGGAGAATCAAAAGAGAGAACGGGCACTCGAAGAAGCACGGCTTAAGGAAGAAAAAGAGCATGCAGAGGTTATTAGCGCTCTGTCAACCATTTACTCCACAATCTTCCAGGCGAATATTATTACCCATGAATATGAAGTATTAACCAGTGTACCGCTCATGGGAAAGGTCGCTGCAGGTAAAGGCGTTTTTGACGATGTAAAGGATACAGTCATAGAAGCCTTTATAGAGCCGGAATTCAGAGAGCCTTTGCGTGAATTCCTGGATTTGAATACGCTGGCTGACCGATTTGAAAAGGTAAACACGGTAGCAA
>CAVJCN010000394.1:1941-2559 GCA_963647945.1 Absicoccus sp.
AAAGCACCTACAGGCCGGTGGATGCAGGCGCGGTTTATTGTAAAAAGCAGAGATGAAAACGGCAGAGCCGTGGAAGTTTTGTATGTTGCCCGCGATATCACAGAGGAAAAGGTATTGAAGCGCCAGGCGGAGCACGATCCGATGACTGGCGTACTGAACCGTGGGGCCTTCGACCAGATCCTGGGGGCGATGGAAAAGGATAGGAGAAATTTTGCATTGATCCTTGTGGATGTGGATAATTTTAAGAGCGTCAATGACACTTATGGACATGCGGTTGGAGATATTATTCTGAAGCGGGTGTCAAAGCTCCTGGCAGAGGGCTTTCGTTCGATTGACCATGTCTGTCGGATCGGCGGAGACGAATTTGCTGTTGTCATGATGGATGTGACAGGCGATCTTGGATATACGATTGAGGATAAAATAAACGAGATCAACCATCAGCTTGCTGCTCATGATGAAGATGTTCCGGCAGTATCGCTGAGTGCGGGAGCGGCATTTGCGGATCGGAAGAATCCGGGAGAAAGCCTGTTTAAGGATGCGGATCGTGCACTTTACTATGTGAAAAACCACGGACGGAATGGATGCCATATTTATTCGGCCGAGGATACAGTGACGAAT
>CAVJCN010000395.1:0-2555 GCA_963647945.1 Absicoccus sp.
GTTTCTTTCCGCTATCGGGATAACCAACTTCCAGACGATAATCATTTTCGCGGTGCTTGCGGTAATTCTGGCTTTTTATATAACAATTATGATTTTGCGAGCAAAGAATAAGCGAAAGAAAATCCGTGCAAGACAGGAAAAAGCAAGGCAGATCGCCCTTGCGCAGCTTGAAAGAGAGCGGGATGTTAAGATGAGGGATTGGCCGTACTGATGTTTGATATTAAAGAAAATTTAAAAAAACTCCCGGACTGCCCGGGAGTTTATATGCATAAAGATAAACTCGGACAGGTCATATATGTGGGGAAAGCGGTTTCCCTGAAAAACCGGGTGCGCCAGTATTTTCAAGGCTCAGCAAACCACAGTCCGAAGGTGAAGGCAATGGTTTCCCATATTGCCGAGTTTGAATACATCACCTGCCAGACCGAGATGGAAGCTCTGATTTTGGAATGCAATTTAATCAAAAAGTATGCACCTAAGTACAATGTCCTCCTCAGAGATGACAAAACCTATCCCTATATCAAGGTAACGGTGTCCGAAAAATTTCCGCGGGTGCTTAAAACCAGGATTCTGGCAAAGGACGGCAGCAAATATTTCGGGCCTTACAGCGATGCGGGGGCGGTGAAGGACATTATTGAATTGCTCAGCGACATATATGTGCTGAAACGCTGCGGAGCCAGGAGCTTTCCGGAGGGGTACAGGCCTTGCCTTAACTACCATATAAACAGGTGCAGCGGAATATGCGCCGGAAATGTTTCGCCGGAGGAATATCATAGGCGCATAGACGATGTTATGGAATTTTTAAACGGCAGGCGGCAACCGGTTATAAAGCATCTTACCGAAAAGATGAACCGGGCCGCCGAAAGCCTTAAATACGAAGAAGCCGCAGTATACCGCGACCATATAGAGGCGGTAAAAACCTTGGGGCAGACCCAGCGGGTCAGCACGGCCTTCGGCAAGGATTTCGACATTGTCTTGCCCGCAGGAGAGGGGGAAAACGCCGCAATCGTGCTGTTCCCGGTCAGGGACGGAAAACTCAGCGGACGGGAAACCTTTAATATGCAGGAGGGGGCGGAGGAAGATTACGATACCTTTGTGGGAGAATTTATCAAGCAGTATTACAGCGCCTTTGCCAGGCCCACTGCCGAGATCGTCCTTTCAAAGCCCCTTAAAGAGGCGGAACTGATAGAGCAATACCTTGAAAGAGTGGCGGAGGGCAGAAAGGTCAAAATTTTCGTGCCGCAAAAGGGCGAAAAGAAAGCACTCCTTGAGCTTGCAAAGCGAGATGTGGTGGAGCTTTCAAAGACCCTGGCGATTAAGGCGGAAACGGCTCGGGAAAAGGAAGAAAGCCTCAGAGATGTTCTGGAATCACTTCTTGGAATCCGAAAAGAAACATACAGAATCGAGTCCTACGATATTTCCAACACCAACGGAGTGGACACGGTGGGGGCTATGGTGGTTTTCAGCAATTTCAAGCCCGTGAGGAAGGATTATCGCAGGTTCAAAATAAAAACCGTCGAGGGGCCAAACGATTACGGCAGCTTGCAGGAAATGCTGTACCGAAGATTCAGACGGGCTTTGGCAGGCGATCCGGGCTTTGTAAATCTTCCCGACCTTATTCTCATGGACGGAGGACAGGGACAGGTAAGCTCTGCGGAAAAGGTGCTTGCGGCAATGGAGATTTTCATACCGGTGCTGGGAATGGCAAAGGACGACAGCCACCGGACAAGGGCTCTCGTAAACGGAAGAGGCGAGGAATATGTTCTGAGGAACGACCCTTTCCTTTTCAAATACTGCGGACAGATTCAGGAAGAAGTCCATAGATTTGCCATCGATTATCACAGAAATCTTAGGAGCAAGAACGCCATAGGCTCTGTTCTGGACAATATAAAGGGAATCGGCCCCGTAAAGAGAAACGCTCTTTTGGCCCATTTTAAATCCGTGGATAATATACGGACTGCAACGCCAGAGCAGCTTACGGAAGTCCCGGGCATAACCGAAAAAAATGCGGCTGCAATCAAGGAATATTTTGGTTGCTTGTGATGATAATATATGGTAGAATTAAAAAATCAGAATTAAATCAGAGTTTGTGGAGGGAAAACATGGCAAACGAAAAGAAGAATGTTGAAATTGAAGAGGCAGACATCATAACTTTAGAATTTGATGACGGCAAGGAAGTTGAATGTGAAATCATGGGAGTTTTTGACTTTGGCGGTAAGGAATACATTGCCCTTATTCCGGATGACGGAACCGATGATGTGTATATCTACGGCTACAAAGAAGTGGGCGATGATGAATTTGAACTGGTTGACATAGAAGACGATGCGGAATTTGAAGCAGTTGTTGCGGAATTTGACAGCATCATGGACGAACAGTAAAAAAATCTAAAGCAAATCAAAAATTAAAGACTGAAAAATTAAGACGAAATCGAAAAAGCCGCTGTTCGCGTCGGTGCCTGCTTAACCCGAGGGCACCCTGCGATTCGCGGTTTTTTTGGTTACCCGCTTTTTTTTGCTATACAGCCTATAGCCATAGAGCCTGCCTATAGCCGTTAAAAT
>CAVJCN010000396.1:0-2552 GCA_963647945.1 Absicoccus sp.
AAGTGATCGCCGCCCTTGCAATGGGCGAAGCGCTCCCTGAAAAGCTCAAGGATCACGCGCTGACCGGAAATTGGGTAGGACACCGCGAGTGTCATGTCCTCCCGGATTGGCTGCTGATCTACCGTATCGAGGATGAAGTGCTGGTGCTGACCTTGGCCCGCACCGGAACGCACAGCGACCTGTTCGGAAAATAATGCCTGCCGCCGTATGGAAGTCATTCTGTACGGCGATTTTTCTCTGCTCAGCGTTCAGGCTCGTTCCGCTTCTGCTCCTTTGGCTGGGCGTCCTTTTCAAGCTGCTCCGCTGTTTTTCGCAGCTTCTCCACGGCCTTAATCTCCTCCCGCATGGCGCGCAGCTCCTGATACTGCAACTTCTTCTGTGCGGTCAAAACCTCGGCTTCACTTTTCCACTTTTTCGGCGTGATGACTTCGCCCTCGGCTTTCAGATTTTCCAGATACCGAACGGCAGCGTCATATAGCGCAAGCTCGGCGTGGTAACGCTGTTCAAACTGCTCCTGCTTGGCGGGTTTCATCTTGGCATACTGGCGGTGGATGGCCTTATATTTTTCGTACTGCTGGAACATAGACAGCCGTTCTTCCAGTACCGCAATGCGGCGCTCGGCAGATACGATTTTGCCGCGCAGATCGTAATAGCGGCTGTTCATACTGTCCACCTTTTCATAGAGCTGTTGCATGGTGGTGATGCCGTTGGAGGTAAGCAAGCTAAACAGCGCCGCCTGTTCCCGCAGCCTCTTGATCGTGCCGTAGCGGGAGGTCGGCTTGCCGCCCATCGCTTGCTGCGCCTCCCAAAGCTGGGATATGGTGGGCTGGCTGCCTTGCGGCTTGGCGGCTTCGTCCTTTGACCAGCGGTACAGCCGGGTAATGCGGGCTTTGATCTCTTTGAGCAGCTTATTGTCGGTGGCGATCTGGCGGTTCAAATCGCCCTTGCGGGTGAAGATGCCGCGCTTTTCCATCTGCGTGGCGGCAATGCCCAAATGCACCGAGGGGATTTTTTCAACGCCTTGCCGCTGATAACTGCGGTGGTCGATCCGCTCCGGCCTCCCGGCAGCTTCCAACGCCTGATTGGTATAGGTCGCCCACGCGCTGCGCCAGTTTTCCGCCTGCTCCCGGCTGTTCCAGTCGGTTGTGTCCTCCCGATGATTTTTCCAGCCGCCTTTGCCGTCCGGGATACGCTGGCCGCGCTCGTCCAGATCATAGACCTTGCGGCACTTTGCGCCCCATTGTCCGTTTTCTTTCAGCGGTCGGACAGTCAACAGAATGTGGGCGTGCGGGTTGCCGGTATCGCGGTCATGGATGGCAAAATCAGCGCACATCCCTTTGTCCACAAAATTGTCTTTCACATAGGCGCGGACGAGAGATAACTGCTGCTCCCGGCTCAGCTCCACCGGCAAGGCCACTTCCACCTCGCGGGCAAGCTGGCTATCCTTGGATTTCTCGATCTGCTCCACGCTGTTCCAGAGAATAGAGCGGTCTTGAAACTCCGGCGGGGCGTGGGCTGGCAGCATGATCTCAGAATGGACAACGCCGCCTTTGCGGGTGTAGTCGTGGGTCATGCCGTCCCACTCATTTACGAGCTTCGTGCCGCTGCGGTATGCGGCAGCACCAACGGCAGATTTGCCCTTGCTGCGCTGTACCATTTTGAGGGTGCAATGAAAAATGGCGATAAGTGATAACCTCCTTTCGCTTGGGTTACTCTGGCTGCATGGAGCGGAACAGCCGCTTGCGGGTGTTTCGTTCTGTGCAGCGCACAAGGGGTTTGGGGAGTGTAGCGCCCCATCGCGGTCTTTGACCGCAATCGCCCTCGGCAGAGCGCACAGCACCGGCAACGGTGCATAAGTGCGCCCTTGGAATCCCCGCAGTTACCCCGTTTCTCCGTTTTCAGCCGCAGATTTCGGCAGCTCCGGCGCTCCCGGCAAGCGGGAAAGTGACAGAAGAAACGCCTTGACTTCCTCACCCGGCAGCGTGACAAGGGCGGGAAAGACGCTCTCCAGAATTGCGCCATGCTCGATCAGGCGGCGGGTTCTGGCGCGGCGCTCCATGTCGCTCTGGCGATTCAATAAAATCTTTTGCCGGTTCTCCAACTGGCGGATTTTCTTCAAGACCTGTTCCTGTTCGGCTTTTTTCTGTTCCGCTTTGGCGGCGTTGCTTTCGTGCATATCGTGACCTCCTGTGTCGGCTCCATCCAGCCGTGTTTGATAAAATACTTGCGTAATTTGGCAATCGCTTGGTAGGTTGTCGAGGTAGCTAAAGTCGTGCTGATACCCTCGGCCTCGGCAATCTCATGGAATTTCAGACCGTCCACGAACCGGGCCTTGATACAACAAGCCTGCTTCGGTGTCAAGGTCGCAAGCGCTTCTTGCAGCCGCCGCAGCATGAGATCATTCTGTTCCTCCTTTTCTCGCCGGAGTTCTTCTGCCAGAAAAGCGTCCTCAGCGGAGGGGGCTTGTTCGAGAAAGTGATATTCCAGCCCCGGCGAACAGTCGAAAGAATAGGTATGTGTCTGCAAGCGGCGCTCGGAATTATGCTCCACGC
>CAVJCN010000397.1:0-2550 GCA_963647945.1 Absicoccus sp.
ATGTGGACAAAACGGCTTCCCGGGGGGTGAAGTACGAATATAGGATTCGGGCATATCGTACCACCTACAAGAATACCGTTTACAGCAGCTATTCGGCAAAACGCACGGTGCGTACCCGGTAACCCTTGTAACCCTTGGCGATGCCCGGGGCACAGAGGCAGAAAAGAGTAAATAAAAAAAAGCTGAGAACCGGCGGGGAAACCCGTGGAACTCTCAGCTTTCTTTTTTATTATGTTGTTTATAGCCTTAAGGAAACCGCCTCTTTCTTTTTCCTTTATTCCTCGGTAATGCTCTTACTTTCTTATTCCTCGGTAATGCTGGAAATGAAACTGGAAGTGGAATCCGTTCCTACATAGAAGGTAAAGGACTTTCCTCCCGCCATTTTCACATACAAATAACCGTTATCGCTGACTCCGAAGTCAATGGACGAACAAGTCGGGTTTGATTTTGACTTGAAGGTCACATGAGTATCAGCCACTTCGTAAAGAATGTGGGACGAAAGGGGAGCCGATTCGTTCATGAAAAGGTAATTCTCGGCATATTCGCTGATGTCAGGAACAGAAAATTTGTGGTATGAGGAGTAGCCGATATTTTCCCCTTTACAGTACACATACTTTGAGAAAGAAACTTCCTCGTCAAGTCCTGCGTCTGAAATGAACTCACCGAGGGTATTCGGCGAATAGGACTCGTTTGTGTAAAGCAAAGTGTCCTTGAAACCGTTCACATCAAGGGCAACCATAAGGTTCGCGGAAACATTCTTTATCTTCTTAACATGAGCTTTCACCACGGTGTTGTTTGTGGTGGATGTTTCAGGAATCTCAAGGGAAATCGACTTGATCTCGGAGGTCGTAACAGGCGAAGCCGCCGAAGTATCTACCACATAGTTTGAACCTGAAATCGTAAGGTGCGAAACCGATTCCTCCGCTAAAATCTCTCTGCTGAATGTAGCATCCCCATTACCGGTTTTATCAACCGTATTAGCCGCGCTGTTGTCAGGAGCAGGGGCGGGAGTATTTGTATTTTCGCCGTTTGACGGAACCGTTGCATTCTGGTTCTGGTTCTGGCTCGCGGAAGTTACATCGGTCTTGTTCTGAGCGTTTGCTTCTTGTGCAACATCATCTGAATCCGCTTCCTCCGCAGGACTTTCGGAAACATCGGAATCCTTCACATCATCACCGGTATTTGTGGCATCCTTTGCGTCTTTAGTTTCTTCTGAACCCTTTGAACCTGTTTCATCGGAATCCTCAGCCGGTGCAGTAACCACATTGTTCGGAGTGATCTTGTCGATCAGTTTGTTGACACCGGATGGACTTCCCGTGCCGATTATGGCAAAAGCAGAAGTAAGCATGATCACGCAGGCAGCGGCAACCGAAGCGAAACTGACCAAAGACCTGCGCCCGAAACGCTTGACCTTCGGATTTTCGACAGGGGTAAATACTGCCGCGTTATCTGTATTATTTGAGCCTTCGGGGGAAGCATCGCACCGGGCAATCTTGGCAAGCAAAGACGCAACGACCTCATCAGACGGGGTCATCTGTTCTCTCATGCTATAGATTATATCGCTTGATGCGAAGTCATCCATGTCACGAAAAAATTCGTCAGCCATGATAATCTTCCTCCTTCAGTTTAGTTTTCATCATTTCGCGGCCTCTCATAAGCTGAACCTTGACAGTGCTGACCTTTAAATTAAGGGCTTTGCTGATGGATTCAATAGACATATCCGCAAAATAAAATAATTGGAGAACCCTTCGGTATTTCTCCGGAAGCTGCTGCAATGCTACATAAACAGCATTTTCCTCTTTGGTACGAAATTGAAATGAGCCTTCATTCATCTCGTTTTGATCCATTGGAATCACGCGTTTGTGATAGGTGCTTTGCACGACTCGCAGGGAACAGTTGATTGTCGTCCTGATCAGCCATGCTTTCCGATGCTCCTCATCGTTAAACTGCGGATTCACTTTGTAGTAGATGAGGAAAACTTCCTGGAAGATGTCGTCCGCATCCGCTCTGTTGCTGGTATATGACAGAGCCACGCCATAAATCGTGCCTTTATAACGCTGAATTAAGGTCTCAATACTTTCGTTTTGAACAAAAGTATCACTCATTCCGGAGTTCTCCTTTCATTAGTAAATCAATCTTGCAATGGAAAAGGTTACAAACTTGCTGAAGTTTTGACGCGAAAGCTGATTTTAAATAGGGCAAGGCGCCAAAAATCCGTCCAAATCCTTATCACAGCCTTTCTATTATAGCAAATTCAGGGGGAAAATACAAGGTGGCGGGGAATAAAAATACTTGAAACCAGGGGGCAATGATTGCAAAATCGGCACTGACGCAGTGAAGTATGCTTGTGGTATCCAAACTTTCTTCAAATAGCGAGTTGACACAACCCACATGTCTATAAAGATTATTCTAATATTGTAAAAATATGTGTTGACAACGGCAGCAATCTAATGTAATATAATTACAATAGCGGCACTATTATCCTAACGCAAAAGAGGTTAGAGATGGCTCTGCCCACCACAGGTAAGGCAGAGGCCCATGAGTTATGGG
>CAVJCN010000398.1:0-2543 GCA_963647945.1 Absicoccus sp.
GTCAGTGACTTCGGTGGTTCGAATCCACCTTCCCCCACCAAAAAGGTCCAATATCCATAGGATATTGGACCTTTTTAGCACTTTTTGGTGTATTTGCTTTTCTTGGAAAGTGTGTTCTTCCTCATAGGCAATCACACATAACCGTACTGAAAGCTTTCATCTGCTCGCTCTGAAAATTTGCATCATCGAAATGAAACAATCCCTTTGACCCACACCATGACCCACACAACGAAAGGCGCGGAAATGTTCAGAGAGCATCGGAAAGGATCATCCTGTCCGATGCTCTCTGTGCTTTCTTGTTCCCTACATGATTTGTGACATGAAGTCTCCCATCTTCTCCGCAGCATTTTGCTGCATCTGCCTTGTGGTATGCGTATAAGTGCGAAGGGTAAAACCTGCATCGCAGTGTCCAAGCATACTGCTGACCGTTTTTACATCCACGCCGTTCTGTAAAGCCAGCGTTGCGAAAGTGTGCCGCAAATCGTGAAACCGTATGTGTGCCAATCCCGCATCCTTGAGAATTTTCTTGTGGAGGTTCACAATGGAGTCGGGATGGTACATCTCGCCGGTCTTGGCAGATGGGAACATCCACGGATTGTCCGGGTGCTTGTCGTGTTCCTGTTTCAGCAGTTCCACGGCATCCTGCGGGATAGACACCGTTCGAATGGAATTTCCGGTCTTGGGGCGTGTGAGAACAAGGTCCCCAGCTGTATCCCAGCTGGCTTGCTTGCTGACCGAAACGGTGCAGTTAGCTTCGTCAAGGTCGCTCCATTGGAGCGCTGTCAGTTCGCCCTTACGCAGTCCGCTGACCAGTTCCAGATAAAACATGGGGAGCAGACCTCTTTTCTCTGCAGCGTCGAGGTAAGCTTTGATGTACTCTGGCCGGAGAATCTGCATCTCGTGCTTTTCGATTTTCGGCGGGATGCAGTCCTCGGTCGGATTGCGGAGAATCAACTTTTCCTTTATTGCGCGGTCGAGGGCGTTGTGCAGCATCATGTGGATGCCTCGCACGGTGGAATTGCTCAGTCCCGGCATCTTCTCCTTTTGTGCAGCACGAAGGCGGCCGCTGCTTTGCAGATCGTTGTAGAGCTTTTGCAGATCGCGAGAGGTCAGCTTGCTCAGTTGAATGTTCCCGATGGCAGGGACAACGTGCTGCTCGATATTTCGATGATAGTAGTTTATCGTGGACGGTCGGATATGCGGCTTTGCGTATAGCTCAAACCATGTTCGTAACCATGTGGCGACGGTGTACTCATCTGTACGACTGACATCCAGCAGCTTGCATTCTTCCATTGCCTTCGTTAGCTTGACTTTGCATTCGGCTTGTGTTTTGCCGAGAACGTTTTTGATAATTCTTTTTCCGGTTTCGGGGTGGTAGCCCGCTGTGTAGCGGCCCTCCCACCGTCCGTCGGATCGCTTGCGGATATTGCCTTCGCCGTTGGCGCGTTTCTTAGCCATAAAATCAGCTCCTTTCTTGGTAGCCACAACACATACCATACCATGCGCAGGAAAGCTACCCATTTGGGCGAGAATTATCAGACTGTTATCAATCTCGCCTTCTTTGATTACAGCGGTGCGTTTTTGGAATAGTTTTATTGTTTTCAGCAGCGCAAAATATGCGTAACCTGTGCTGCCTTTGACGCTTGCCGGATCAAGGAAACTTTATTAGGCATCCTGAATGATGAGCTGTTCACACATTGACTCATTGTTCAAGGCTAATAGGTTTCCTGCAATATCAGCGTTTTCAAAACGAAGGACATCTGCATCCTTTCGCCCGAACGCTAAAAGGTCGACACTTCCATACCACACGATGCTCTCATCTATGACGGCATAGCGTTGGGCCAGATCGCCATGCAAAACGACATCCACACGGGCTTCCTTCAGTAGTCCGACCGCCGCAGTAGTTTCTGCTCGGTTGCTTTCTTCTGCTCCAGATCTATTAACGGTATAGACCACGACTTTCACGCCGTGAGCAACCACATCTCGCAAAAGCGGCAGCAGTCGTTTGACACGCCCCTGCTGCAGAAACGGACTGACGATCATAATACTTCTTGCCGCATCAGACAGATCTTGTTCAAATGCAGCCATGGCGGTGTATCCATTATAGATCATGCTGACGCGCTCATCTGCTGCGCCGAATTTCACCTGATACCCGAGATCTGCGTAACCTTTCAGCCGTTTGTGATACATTCGCTCCAACATAGGAATGCGGATGTCTACATAGTCATAGATACGCACTTCACGCTTTCCCTCGTAATTCCGGTGGAGCCGTCCTGCGTACTGCGCCAATGTTCCCCTCCATGAGATCGGCATCGCCAGAAGAAGCGTGTCCAGTCGGGGCGAGTCAAAGCCTTCTCCGATGTATTTTCCGGTTGCCACCACAACCACTTCTTCATTGGTGGGTGTGGCTTGTAAGTCGCCCAGCTTTTTCCGCTTTTCCTTTGGTTTATCACTACCCACCATTAAGAAAACATTCTGCACCTGTGGTCCTAAAAGCATAGCCAGCTGGGCTGCATGTTCCTTCCGCTCTGTCAGAAGAATCG
>CAVJCN010000399.1:0-2539 GCA_963647945.1 Absicoccus sp.
GCAAGGTTTTTTGTTGACATTCCGTCCTTTCCCTTTCTGAAAAAATGCGGGCAAGGGTGCCGTCGCTGAGATTTCCCAGCAAAGCCTTCATTTCACTTATTCTTACCATGTCAATGCCTATACCTAAAATCATGCCGCCACCTTGTTTTATCATTTTTTCCTTGCCGCCAGCACGCTGGAGCAGGCAATATTATTCAAAATTCTATCCTCTGTATCGCTTCTTGAGCAGTCGCAGACCGGAAGCCGAAAGCCCTGCAAAATCGGGCCGTAAGCGTTGCAATCCGCCGTCAGCTGCACCAGCTTTGAAGCGATATTGCAGGCGGCGATTTCAGGGAAAATCAGCACATTTGCCTCCCCTGCAACCTTGCTTTCCCGCTTAACCTTTTTCTTTGCCACTCTGGCGCTGATCGCCGCGTCAACCTGAAATTCCCCGTCTATCCAAAGGTCGGGGCGCATTTCATTTGCTATCTTTACCGCTTCCGCAACTCGGTCAACTGACGGGCCTGCTCCGGAGCCTAAGGTCGAATAGCTCAGCATGGCGCATTTTGCAGGTTCTCCCTTAAAGGCTTCGTAGGTTTCGCAGCTGGCGATGGCAATGCCCGCAAGCTGTTTTGCCGTAGGCTCTACCGACACGCCGCCGTCGGACATACCGATGAAATAATTTTCTTTGCCCTCGAACTCCCTAAGTTCGGTTATGAAGAAGCAGGAAGCGGTTTCCACTCCCTCTGCCAAGCCGATAATGCCCGTCGCCGCCATAACCACCTCAAAGGTCGTAGCGTCAAGTCCCGCAAAGGTGCAGTCCACATCTCCTGCCGCTTCCATTACCAGAGCCATATAGAGTGGCTGGGTCATACGGCGGGTAATGGACTTTTTGCTCATGATGATATTTGGCAGGGTAAAATATCTTTCCACCAGTTCGCTTCGATATTCTTCGTTATTGATATCCGCAAATTCGATTTTGGAAATATCAATACCCTCTGCCTCGGCAACAGCCTTTACCTTTTCCTTGTCGCCAACAAATACGATCCTTGCAATCCCTTCGTTATGGGCCTTTACTGCGGCTCTCATCATGGTGGGATTGTCACATTCCGGAATTGCGATTCGCTGGTTATGCGCTCTTGCCTTTTCGTAAATAGATTCAATAAAGCTCATACAAGCCTCCTTATGCAGTAAGTTCTTCAACTTTTTTTACGAAATCGCCAATGGTTTTAAGTCCTCCTGCTTCCGGAATGGAAATTGCCGCGTCAAGTTCGTCCTCAATGCTTGAAATAAAAGCGATGAGCTTGATGGACTGGTTTGAAAGCTCCTCACGGATATCGGTGTCCTTTGTGATTGCGGAGGCATCCACTCCGTATACCTGCGCCGCACATTCTATGATTTTTTCTTCAATATTCATCTCGTTCCTCCTGTTCTTCCTGCTATTCGTCTAATTCCCAAACTACATTTTTGTATCCGTCTTCCTGGATGATCACCGCTTTAACCGGCAGCGGCAGCTTCGCTCTGAGTTCCTCTGCCCTTGCAGGATCCACATGAATCAGTGTTGAACCGAGGGGATGGGCTCCCTCCGGAATTACCTCAATGATGAAATAATCTCCCACATTCTCATGGTAAGGCGGTTCAAAGAACATTGCCGACGGCGGAATGATCTGGGTGCATATTCCTTTTCCGGACATTTCCACCCATTCGGTGTCCAGCGCTCCGCACTCGTTACAGGCAAGGTACGGAGGAAATTCGATATGTCCGCAGCTTATGCATCTGCGACCCAGAATCTTGCCCTCCTCAAGGGCATCGTAATATGTCTTTACGATTTTCTCACATTTCAACATTTTATTTGCCCTCCATTTCGCCGTTCTTTAAGATTGTGCAAAGTACATTTTGTCCTCCGCCGAAGCCTCGGATCATAGCGTAGTTAATCGGTTTCTTTACCTGGGTTTCTCCCAGCTTTCCACGCATCTGCATTACTGTTTCGTATAAATCGTGGACTCCGGAAGTTCCGTGGGCGTGGCCGTAGCAGCAGCGTCCGCCGTTTGTGTTGATAGGCTTGTCACCTGTAGGCTTGGTTCTGCCCTCCAGCATATATTTCCATGCCTCGCCTTTCGGGATGTATTCACATTCCTCCGAAGAAAGAATCTGTGAAGCCTGGAAGAAGTCGTTGGTAATGAAAAGATCCATGTCCTTTCCTGTAAGTCCCGTCAGCTCTCTTACCTGCTTGTAGGCTGCTGCGGTTGCGAATTTTTCCAGCGCCGGCGTGCCTACTTCCAGGCAGGAGTGGCCGATTCCCAAAACTTCAACATACGGCACTCCCATAGCCTTTGCCTTTTCCGTCGGGCATACCACAAAGGCTCCCGCCCCGTCGCATCTTGCTTCAAAGTGGCTCGCCCGAACATATCTTCCCAGCTTCGGGTTGAATTTGGAACGCAGGAACTCGTCTGCGTCCTTCATTCGGAACATCTTTGCCATATCGTCATAGGTGTCATGATATACGCTGAGAGGGTTCTTAGATGCGGTTTCCCGTGAGAACTTTGACATGGTACACAAA
>CAVJCN010000400.1:0-2532 GCA_963647945.1 Absicoccus sp.
CGATCGCCTCGCCTACCTTGCCTGCGCCGTCTGTAAATGTGGCAACCACAAGAAAGGCACCGATTGCAATGGCAATAATCGCCCAAATTTCATCGATTACCCGCTTGTCCGCCTTTTTCTTAGCCTGAATCTCCATAGCTTTTTCTTTCGCCTTGGAGGTCTGGGTGTTTTTGTTTGACTTGTCCGCCTTATCTGTTTTGTCCGTTTTTTTGTTTTTCGATCCCGGGGGTCTTCCCGGGCCTCTTTTAGTATCTGCCATTTCTTACCTCTTTTGGTTTTACGCTACGATTCCGTAAATTACAACGATCAATCCAAGAACCCATACATAATATGAGAAAACGCTGAGTTTTTTGTCCGAAACGATTTTGATCATGGACTTAATGGCAACTACGCCGGAAACCGCCGCCACCAGCATTCCCCAAAGCACCGGCCCAAGCTGTGAAAGGCTTATGCCGGCTTCGATTGCCGCGGGAGTTTCCAGAATCGCCGAGCCCAGTATTGACGGAATTGAAATCAAAAATACGAATTTTACCGCAAATTTTCTGTCCAGATTGCAAACTAGGCTTCCGAAGAGAGTGGAGCCTGATCTTGAAATCCCGGGGCAGATTGCGATTCCCTGCACCGTTCCGATAAAAATCGCATTGCGCAGATTCATCTCTTTTATCCCCCTGGCAGATTCTCCTTTTTTCTCGGCGAATACCAGCAAAAATCCTGTGATGATAAGCCCTACGCCGATTGGAATTACCGATGTGTATAGGGAATCAAAGAAATCCTTGAAAGCGAAGCCGATGATTGCCGTAGGTATCGTGGCAACGATGATCATTACCCCCAGCTTCCGTACCGGTCTTTCTTCCATTTTAAGTCCTTTGCCCGTGCAGAGATCCTTGATGGTAAGTCCCAGCTCAACGATCAGCTCCCAAATATCCTTCCAGTACATGATAAATACCGAAATCAGCGTTCCCACATGGAGAAGCACCGTAAAAAGCAGAACTTTCGTTTCCTCGATTCCGAACCAGTTCTGAAGCAGCGCAAGATGCCCGGAGCTGCTTATGGGCAGAAACTCCGCCAATCCCTGTACCAAACCCAAAATTGTAGCCTCAAAATATGTCATCGTGTTAATTTCCCCTTTATATTTTTTCTGATTTTCTTATTTCCTTATTTGCCTATTTTTTAGTGATATATCCCTTCGCCTTAAGAGCTTCTGCGCACAGCAAAGCACCCCCTGCCGCACCTCTGATGGTGTTGTGGGAAAGACCTATAAATTTGTAGTCGTAAATGCTGTCTTCTCTCAGGCGACCGATGGAAATGCCCATTCCCTTGTCCCTATCAACATCAGCCTTAACCTGAGGTCTGTTGTCTTCTTCAAAATATTTAATGAACTGTTCGGGTGCCATAGGCAGCTTTGCCTCCTGCGGGAATCCGCTGAAGCTTTCCAGTTTTTCGATGAGCTGTTCTTTCGTGGGTTTCTTTCTGAATTTCACGAAAGCCGCCGCCGTATGTCCGTTGAGAACCGGAACCCTCACGCATTGACAAGTAATTTTCGGTTCCTCTGCCTTTACGATTACGCCCTTTTCGATGTGTCCCGCGATTTTCAGCGGTTCCTGCTCGCTTTTTTCTTCCTCTCCGCCGATATACGGAATGATATTTTCCACCATTTCAGGCCAGGAATTAAAGTCTTTTCCTGCGCCGGAAATCGCCTGATATGTCGTAATTACGCACTCGTAAGGTTCAAATTCTTTCCATGCTTCAAGAGCCGGAACATAGCTCTGAATGGAGCAGTTCGGTTTTACGGCGATGAAGCCCCGCTTTGTGCCGAGGCGCTTTTTCTGGGACTCGATAATATCAAAATGGTCGATATTTATTTCCGGGATAACCATAGGTACATCCGGTGTCCAGCGATGAGCACTGTTGTTTGAAACCACCGGTGTTTCGGTCTTTGCGTAGGCTTCCTCAATGGCTCTGATTTCTTCCTTCGTCATGTCCACCGCGCTGAAAACAAAATCAACGGTTTCCGCAACCTTTTCCACTTCGTTGACATTCATAACTACTATATTCTTCACCGCCTCCGGAATCGGCGTATCCATCTTCCATCTTCCCTCTACGGCTTTTTCGTATGGAAGCCCTGCGCTTCTTCCGCTTGCCGCAAGGGTTACGACCTCAAACCATGGGTGATTTTCCAAAAGTGCGATAAAACGCTGCCCTACCATTCCTGTTGCTCCAAGTATTCCCACTCTCAATTTTTCACTCATTTTTTACCCTCTCTTTTCATTTATTTTTTATCATACATTATCAGACATCTGCCATATTTTGATATTCTGATTTATACTATTCGTTAACAATTCATTGTACCACTTTTTATCAGGCATTTCAACAAAATCGCGGCTGCTTCATATAATAATTTAGGATTTTAAGTGATTTTTAAATGGTTTTCATGACGGAGGTGATTTTTTGACCTTGTTTAAAGGCGCGGCAACGGCGCTTGTTACTCCGTTTAAAGACGGCAAGATAGATTATGTTTCAATGGGAAAACTT
>CAVJCN010000401.1:0-1173 GCA_963647945.1 Absicoccus sp.
ACAGCCGCTGGGTGGAATATCAGTATATTCAGCTTGACGAGCTGGAGCTTGCCTACGCTATCACGGTTCACAAAAGCCAGGGCAGCGAATTTCCGGTGGTGATCATGCCTATGAGCTGGTTTGCTCCGGTTCTGGCAACCAGGAGTCTTCTGTATACGGCGGTTACAAGAGCCAAAGAAGAAGTTATAATTGTAGGAAATCCTCAGTACATGAAGGTTATGGTGGACAACAACCGAAGCAAGAGCCGAAACTCCGGGCTTAAAGCGCGAATAACCGGAATGTACGGACTGATTTAGATGGCTTTAGAAAGCGGTTTGCTGACATACCCCAGTGGGTGTATGCGTCAAGAAGATAGCTTAAGGGAAGAATCGCTTATATTTGCAGAGGTGCGCAGCGGAGGTGTGTAATGAGAGGATTGATTGAAAAATCGGTCGAGAGCCTGCTGGATTTTATCTATCCGCAGAATTTGTACTGCGTTATATGCGGGAATTTTATCGACAGTACGAGAGTTTACAGCCTTTGCGACCACTGCATTCGGCATATCGAATGGGGAAATATCGAAATTGACTCTTACGGCCTGGCGGAAGTTTTGGAAAACTCCCGGCGGCCGGATACCGTAGATGCAGCCCTGGGCCGCCTTGCTTCCGAAAGCACGGACTCGTCATGTCCGGACTCGGTGCGGGGCTGCTTCCGGTACGGACTTTACGGCAAGCGGCTGATTTTCGAGCTGAAATATAACGACCGTAGCTATGTGGCCCGGGTACTGGGGAAAATCGCGGCAGACAGAATTTGCGGGGACCTGGCGGCGGAGGAGGTTTTGAACTGCGACCTTGTCTGCGGCGTGCCTCTCAGCCCATCGAAGCTCAAAAAACGAGGCTTCAACCAAGCGGAAAAGATTGCTAAATATTTTTGCGCGGAAACAGGGATGCACCACGAACCTGACTTGCTTCGCCGGACCAAAGATACGGAAGCACTGCGAAGCCTTTCGGCGCGGGAACGGGCAGAGCAGCTCAGAGGAGCCTTTGCCATAAACAAGAGCAAGGCGAAACTTCTCCGTGACAAGCGGATTTTGCTAATTGACGACATATATACCACCGGCGCAACTCTGAGGGGTTGCACCGAGGTTTTAAAAGAAGCGGGGGCAAAGGAAGTCCATGCCCTTGTCCTGGCAAG
>CAVJCN010000401.1:1183-2530 GCA_963647945.1 Absicoccus sp.
GACTTACTGAGGGTGCCTTCGACTATAGTTCATATAACTCGGCGGGAGATAGCACCGGCGGCTGATTCGCTATATGCTCACCAATGTGCTTTTCCATCCAGACCATGTCGTACCAACGGTTGAATTTATAGCCGCATTGCGTAAATCTTCCTACCATTCGATAGCCCATATGCTCGTGAAACTCCGCGCTGTTTTTTGACAGAAACTCGTCATCGCAGCCGCCGGCAGGAAAGGCGATGCAGGCATTGAGGTTCAAGAAGCCTTGGCAGGCAAGAGCCCTTTCTAAATTCTCGTACAAAAGCCTTCCGATTCCGTTTTTTCCAAGTCCTCGCTTCACATAAACCGTAACTTCCACATCCCATGCGTAAGCCTCACGCCCATTGAACTGACCGGCGTAGGCGTAACCCACCGGTTTTCCTTCCAGCTCCGCCACGAGATAGGGGTACTTCTTTGTGATGTCTTGTATGCGCCGCGTAAATTCTCCAAGAGTCGGAACTTCATACTCAAAGGAAATGGCGGTTTCCTTCACATATGGCGCGTAGATGTCAAGAAGCGCCCCTGCATCGCTTGTTTCCGCTTTTCTGATCTTTATATTTTCCATGGGAACCTCTCCTAATCCTGTTTTGTCTTAAACTAAGTGTTGTTTTACAATTATATAATTGCAAAGCCTCGAATGCAATACCCCGCAAATGCAATAGGCTAAGGGTAACGGCTCTAACCGTCGCACCGCTACAAGAGTCACCCGCCGCGCCGCCTGCAAAACCGACACAGAGAAACTGCTTCGCGTCCTCATGACCCCTCCCATGGTAAAAAAACTTGCAAATTCACCGCCTTTGGGCTAAAATTAAATGAACCGTCTGCGTCTGTGGTTGAAAATCCAAGCCAGGTGCGGGCAAAAGGATCCACGTAAGCCGCCACGCAGGAGTTCGGGCGGCGATCATGGCGTACCTTAGAAGTAAGTCCTCCGAAAATCGGGTAAAGGCAAGTGTGGGGGCAAAGACCAGGTCAGGCAGGCGGTTTTTTTGTGTCAAGCTATCCGCAAGGCGCGGCTTTTAGTGTCAAGCTATCAGCGAGGCGTTTTTGTCAAGCCATCAGCGAGGCGCAGCATTTTTGAAAAATATTTGACAAAATATTCACACGATTTTAGAAAAAGTACTGGTAAGCTTCATACAATATGTGGTATAATAAAGATACAAGAACACAAGAGTTTGCGCCGCACATCGGCGATACATACTTTCGCTTTCATAGGTGCAAAGGGCGCAGGCGAGAGGAGGTCACCAATATGAAGATTATCGTAACAGGAAAGAACATTGCAATCAGCGAAAAAATTCAGGACGCTATCGACAA
>CAVJCN010000402.1:0-2525 GCA_963647945.1 Absicoccus sp.
AGTTGCCGTAAAAGCTCGTATCGAGCGTTTTTCGGTACTATTGCACAAAAAATTTGGGGAGGTGGAACACCATGATTTATGTAATGTCCGATATCCATGGACAAAAGCGACGCTTTGATTCCGTCATGCAGCAAATCAACCTGCAGCCCGAGGACACCCTCTATGTCCTTGGAGATGTGATAGATAGAAACTCTGACGGCATCAAAATCCTTCGTCAGATCATGGCGATGCCAAATGCCAAAATGCTTCTTGGTAACCACGAATTAATGATGATGAATGCTCTCTACTACCCACCCCCAGAGGATGAGGAGTGGCCTGAATACTATTATGAGCGTAAGCAGTCTCTGTGGTATAGAAATGGAGGGCAAATAACACACAACTATCTGAAGCACGTAAAGAAAACAGTTCGTCAGGAGATATTCGAGTATTTGGAGAATCTGCCTGTAAATAAGGAACTCACGGTGAATGGCAGACAATTCATTCTGACCCACGCAGCGCCTGTCGAGTTGTATGAAACCTATGGCCGTAAATATGAGTGTGAGCGAGACTTCGCTGTCTGGATGAGATTCGAAAGCTTCCCTGTTCTGGAGGATCGGACAGTCATCTTCGGGCACACGCCTACCTACCATTTCCAGTATGATGATCCTATGGCAATATGGGACGCAGAAAGCTGGATTGGGATCGACTGCGGCGGTATGCTCCCAGAAACAGGTGACCCGTGGTCTGGACTTCGCGGCAGGCTGGCGTGTCTCCGATTAGACGATATGCGGGTCTTTTATTCCGAGGAACCCCAATACGACAACATTAAAGGATCGGAGGAACAGCATAATGGATGATGGCAAAGTAACGATTACAATTGAGATCGATGCAGAACTATTGGCACAGGTCACTAAGGTGCTAAAGCCTTATGGCCTCACGCCGGAAGAGGCCGCAGTACAGTTCTTTGAATACTGTGTCGATCCAAAGACACAGGACCATGCGATTAAACTTCTCAAAAGG
Organism: Absicoccus sp.; assembly: GCA_963647945.1. Lineage (GTDB taxonomy): Bacteria > Bacillota > Clostridia > Peptostreptococcales > Anaerovoracaceae > CAG-238. The sequence goes on from CAVJCN010000402.1 coordinate 1,000, forward strand.
TGGAAAGAGGAACAAGAAACTCAAGAGAGGAATAGCGCCAATGCTAAGTAAAGAAGGGTTCTGTAAGGCACTCCAGATGATAAAGGAACAAGAGACCATTGACGAGCAGTTCAGTAAAGCACTCAATCTGGTTGGCGATGGTCACTTTGTATTCGGTGCCGAAAACAAGTATCTACTGGCTCTTAGAGATGTTTTGAAAGAGGCGGTCAATGACCAATACGACTACATCGATTGGTGGCTGTATGAAGCGACCGATGACTATACGGTATGGGAAGCAGATTGCACCATGAAGTATTGTCTCAAAGAGCCCGAAGCTCTGTATGATTACATAACCGGTACGCTGAAGCCAGTCCCTGTATCTCCCAAAGGAGATTCATCACCCAGGAATGAGGTTGACATTGAGATGAAGCATAAACTACCGCCACTGTCCGAGATGGAGCGCATCGAGCAATCATTACTCAGCGAAAAGCTCGATGAAATTCTTGACCGTATTGACAACGAGGACATTGGATTCGTAATAACGGAGAATGGCTTGCCAAAGGTGGTCATTGTACCGTTCCGATGGTTTGCCGAGAACTTTCCGGATGAAGTGCCGGACGGCCTCTGAACAACCGGTTCTTTGTTTTCTGTCAGAAACAGCCTGTCTCAAATTGAGATAGAATCCGCCATTGGGGAGCTGAGAAAAAATGGATGAGAAGTTCAACGGAATACCCGTTAGCATCATCCATTTTGATGAAGATGGTACCGTCACGAATGTCGAAGACTATAACCTCGACAAAGTCGAACCTGATTGGTGGGCGCTCAAAGGGCTGGCTGCATCACTGCTCCCTGTCATTCAAGAGTTCTATACGCATGAAGAAAATATTCGTGCTTTTGAGGAGTGGTTGCAAGAGCGAGAAACCTGAAGAGGTTCCTATTTTTGAACCCCATAACTCCGGTTTCGGAAATGGGCACGAATGACTGATATTGAAACGAAAAGAATCAAAATTCAGATAGGCAAGGCTGTATCTATTTTGGTCACTTTTAAAAACGGCCCAATTGTCCGTAACCATGGGCAATCGATAGCAAAAAATATAGCTGAAACAACTCAAAGCCGCTCCAGCTCTCGTTTTTTCCTATTTTCAGCGTGTATCTAAATTGTTCACGCATGACAAAAAAGGCGATGGTTTTCAACAGAAAACCATCGCCTGCTCTTTACGCGCCCCGAGGTGCTTTCCTCCGCCTTGCTATTTTATCCTCTTTATGGTACAATGCCCCTGTACGTATACAACCGAAAATTCCGAAAAGGAGCGACGATAATGAACGAAGAATTGAAGCATATCCTCTCCCGCGTGGACCACACGCTGCTGAGCCAGTCGGCGACGTGGGCGCAGATCAAGGCCATCTGCGACGACGGCATCAAGTACGGCTGCGCCAGCGTCTGCATTCCCGCCAGCTACGTCAAGCAGGCGGCGGCTTACGTGGACGGCCAGATCGCCGTCTGCACCGTCATCGGCTTCCCCAACGGCTACGACACCACCGCCGCC
>CAVJCN010000403.1:0-2525 GCA_963647945.1 Absicoccus sp.
CATTTCCTCCGGCAGTGGGATAACCGCAAATCCCTCCTTGTTTAGCTTCTTTTGAAGTGCCTTGCTCAGGGTTCTCTTTTCCAATTTGCAGGAACCGCTGAAAGCCCCCGGCATCCCGTTTGCCCGCTCGCCATGCACATCGAAATTTCCTGCCCTTTCCGTTATGCTTACCCGGGGCCCGAAAGCGGGACATCGCAGAATGCACATGGAGCATCCGTTGCCGTATTTTGTGCAGTTTCCCATGGGCCCTGCCGATCCGGTGGTTTCCACGAAAACATCTCCCTCAATTTTCGTTGTTTCCCATCCGCCATGGGAATTTGTAGCCACTGCAAGTATTGATTTTATGCGTTTTTCGCCGCTTTCCGAAATTTCCATTTCCACATCCGTCGCTCTGCACATGAATCGAATTTCAATCCCAAGTTTTTCCAGCAACCTGCGCACCGCAGGCTCTACCATTGCCACATCATAAAAGCTGGCGTGCTCATGCCCTGGAAAATCAACATTTTCATGGGTGCTGAGTTTGTCTGTGATTTCAAACAGCTCCGCAGCTCCCAAGGCGATGTTTTCTTCGGCAGCCGTAAACCTGCCGTTGTTTCGCATGATTCCCCCCACATTGCCAAGTCCCAGCAGCAAATCCGTCTTTTCCAGCAGGACAACCTCGTGCCTCCGCTTTGCCCCTCGCACCGCCGCGGCGCAGCCTGCCCAGCCTCCGCCGATAACAACAATTTTACTCATAAAAATCCTCCTCCATGCACTTGCATTTTTTCACCGTTACGCCCTCTGCATCCGTGTGGCTGCAGGAGCCGCATATACCAAGCCCGCAGCAAATATTCGCATGATTGGCCACCGCAACATATTTGCCGATCTGTCGAAACATTTCCTCGCTGTTTTTCACAAGGCGTTTTCCCCGAAGTTTTCGTATGACGCGATTCGTGTAGTAAGGCGAGGCGAGGAAAAAAATTTGGTCGTACATATCCAGCAGTGCCAGCACCGTTTCCATATCCTTTGCAAGGTTAATATAGCCTACCCTTGTGCCGAGCCCGGAAACATAATCCGCGATAAACTCGCCGGTCACCTTATCCTCATCTATGAAAAGATTTATCTTTGCGGGATTTTCTCCTGCAAGGAGGCGCGCCACATTGAGAAAAGGCGCAATCGCCGTACCCTTTGCGATCACCAGCATGGGCTTTGTCAAATCAATTTTTCCCACCGCCTGCAGCCCGCTGTAAAAGGGCCCTTGGATGCTCCAGAATTTGCTGAGGGGATTGGCAAGTTGCATGGTTTTCAGCCCCGCAGGCTGCACCGCAACTTCAATGTATGGCCTGGGCCCGATGACGAATTTGCGCTTTTCTATTGCATAGGATGAACGCAGCACCGAAAGGGGCACCATATAGCCCATGACCTGAGCCATGATATAGCTTCCCAGCCTGTGGCATTGCTGAGCAAAGCCCGCCGGAACTTCCAGGCGCACCACCGAAAGTTTTCCGGAATAGTCTTTGCGCCGAACCACCTCTGCCGGTATAATTTTAGGAAGCGGTTTCGGCACCCTGCCGTTCATGGCAAGTTCGCTGTAGGGGCAGCTTCCCGTCCACCGGGTGCTGCAGCCGCATTCCCCCGTACGCAGCATTTTACAGGCATAACACTGTCCCGCCGTTGTCAGGTGGCAGGGACATTTTTCCGAGCCTATGTCCACACATTTATATTCCATAATTCAATCTCCCCCTTGTTCAAATCCGTAATCCATGAGGGCGTAGGCATCCTCAAACCAATTACTGTCGTTCAAAACCACTGCAATCAGCTGTCTGCCGTTTTTTTCGGCAGATGCGACCAGCGTCCTGCCCGAAGCCTTGGTGAATCCGATTTTGATGCCGTTTGCCCCTTCATATTGAAAAATTGTCTTGTTTTTATTATGAAAGCTGCGAGCCCCATCGGTGCTTTGCCAATCCTTCGTGGCTACAATTTTGCGAAAATCATCCCGGCTCATGGCGGCAATTGCAATCTTTGCAAGATCGGCGGCGCTGGTGTAGTGATTTTCATCGTAAAGACCGCTGGGATTCGTAAAATTTGTGGCAGTGCAGCCCAGAGCCGCCGCCCTTTCGTTCATCATCGCCACAAACTCCGAAAGGCTTCCGCCAACGGCTATTGCCAAAGCCGTTGCGCTGTCGTTTCCCGACTGAAGCATCAAGCCGTAAAGCAGTTCTTCAATACTTATTCTTTCCCCTTTTTTCAAATATATCGATGAACCTTCGATTCCCACGGCATCTTCCGGCACAATTATTTCGCTCTTAATGTCCGACCCTAGTTCATCGAGTTTTTCCAAGGTCAGCAGCGCCGTCATTATTTTCGTGGTGCTGGCAGGATATGCCATATCATTTGCGCTTTTTTCGTAAAGGATCTTAGCTGTGTCATCGATAAGTACGGCGGATTTTGCGGATACCTGCGGCGGATCTATCTCGGGCTTTGCGGCTACCGGTGTTTTGACTGAGGTTATTGTTTCAGTTCCCCTTTCCGCCGCTGCCGAATTT
>CAVJCN010000404.1:0-2494 GCA_963647945.1 Absicoccus sp.
CTAAGCCGGTATTCTCTATGTTATAAAAAAAGCCAAGGCACAGGCTTATGCCCGGTCTTGACTCTATTTTTTTCGTTTTGAATTTTGTTTTGCGCCGGCTTTCGCGGCTGATTTCGCGGCTTGAGTGCCCTTTGCGCCGGTCTTTCCTGCCGCTCCGGCTTTTCCCATGCCCGGTCGGTGATTAAGCACCCGAATGTCCGGATTCTGTTCTTTTGCAAACTTACAGATTTCGCTTACCTGGCTGCGCTTGAAAAAGAGAGCTTTTTCAAGACTGCTGTAACCGATGTGAAGCCGCACATATTCATCGTGATTTCGGTCTTCGATTACGATGGCGTTTATGTCCTCCCAGGGAAAAAAATCGTACTGGGTGGTAATCTGCATATTATAGAAAATTTCCATCCCCCGTGAAGTGAGGGCAGCGTCCTTTTCTGTCACCAGAGTGATTGAGTATAATATGGAAAAAATCATGGAAATCACCGCAAGGGGCAGATTCCGGTTCATTGAGGTGGCTCCAAAGATCAGCAAAACAGCCACAAGCACCCAACCTCCGATTTTGACCCATTTCTTACGGGGCTTATATGCCCGGGCGGTGTAAATCGGCGGCGGAAGCGAGTCCCAAGGCAACATTTTTCTCATGTTTATGCGTCCTTTCTCCTGAAATCATTTGCGTTTTTAGCAAGGCACCGCGTTTACCGCGAGAGCCGTAAAAGGGCGCGTCGGTTTCCCGACGCACCCAAAATTTCCAAAAACTAAGCTCTAGTTAAGCTTGGCTTGGCATTAAGCTCTGATTAAGCGTTAACCTTTGGAGCCTTGCCCGCAGCGCGGCGAGCTTCGAGGCATTCAAGGGCTTTCTGGTGAGCTTCTTCAGGAGCTCCCGCAACCTTGCCGGCACGAGTCTTTCCGAAGATATTCGTGTAGGAACCGTCAGCCCAGAAGATATTGCGTCCGGTTGCAGCCGTTATGTAAGCGTAAATTGGGTTGATAAGATTTACGAATGCATAAGGGAAGAATACGAACGGACTCATGCCCAGTACCCCGGTCTGGTAAGCGCCGCATCCTGTCCACGGGAACATAACCGCCCAAAGAGTACCTGCGTCTTCCAGAGTACGGGAAAGCATATTTCTGCCAAGTCCAAGTTCATCGAACTTGTCTGCATAGATCGGAGCCGGAACGCCGATTCCCAGGAACTGGTCGCACATTGTCGCATCGCAGAAGATGGATGTAACCAGCGTAGCCAAGATAAGGCTTCCTACGGAATTGATTTTGTGCTTCAGACCGCCGAACAGACGCTCGATGCATCCGCAGCGTTCAAGGGCACCGCCGTAAGCAAGAGCTACGATAATCAGGTTGATTGTCCACATTGTGCCGTCCATACCGCCTGCTTTGCTAAGAATTGAGTCAGCAACTTCGTTGCCTGTTTCAACTTCGATACCGTAGTGGAGCATGTTGAAGATGTCGCCCAGAGCGCGGCTTCCGTAGATATCAACCGGCTGGAAGATAATCATGAAAATGGTCGCAACCGCTACTGAAACTGCGATACCCACAAGCCCCGGTACACGAAGGATACACATAATGATTACCACGATAATCGGAACCAGAAGAAGCGGGCTGATGTTGAATGCTTCGCCGAATGCTTCCTGGATGCTTGCCGCAACCGCAGGATCGTAAGCGCTGGCATCGATGTTAAGTCCAAGCACGGTGTAAAGCACCAAAGCGATGATCATGGTCGGGCCCGTGGTGGAAACCATTGCGGTTACATGGTCGAAAAGTCCTGTTTCAGCTACTGCCGCAGCCAGGTTGGTGGTGTCGGACAGCGGTGAGAATTTGTCGCCTACATAAGCGCCGGAAATAATCATGCCTGCCGTGATAGCCGGGTTGATACCAAGACCTGCGCCGATTCCCAGGAACGCAAGACCGATGGTGGCGGTAGTCGTCCAGGAAGAGCCGCAAGCAAGACCTACGATGGCGCAAAGGATGCAGCCTACCGGCAGGAATAGCTTCGGTGTAAGCAGGTCAAGACCGTAAACAATAAGTGACGGAATCGCTCCGGAAGCCATGAAGCTGGATACCAGGAAACCTACCGTGCAAAGGATGAGAACTGCTTCCATGGAAGCGCTCAGACGGTCGATCATGCCCGCAAGCATTTCCTTGAAGCTGTGTCCGCAGGAAATACCGACGATGCAAGCTACGATAATAGACAATACCAACGGCATATGAGCGTCATGGTATTCGGATTCCGATCCGCCCAGGAAGCAATAAAGCATCAGGGCGATCATGGTAACAATCGGAATCAGTGCCACGATGAAGCTGGGCTGCCGTGGCGTCTTGTTTTCGTTTGTCATAGATAATACCTCTCTTTAGTTAAATAAATTGATAAAACTTTGTATCAATATTTTATCACATTTTCAACACAAAAGCAAGGGAATCCTGATAAGCGGTTGTCAAGCCTGTAAAATTCTTACCAAAAAAAACTGTCCGTTCCGTTGCAATAGCA
>CAVJCN010000405.1:0-2492 GCA_963647945.1 Absicoccus sp.
GAATAATCTTTATGCTGTTGCTGCTTTAGGAAAAGTTGAACGCATGGGAGATTTTGCGGCATGGGCTTATGGTAATGGAGAAACTAAAAATGAGACAGAAGGAGATAAACATAGGTATTCTGCTGCAGATTCGGAAAACCTGAATAAGGCCTTTGCTGACATCGCGAAGAAAATTACGAAGTCGGAAAACTATGCAGACGTTAAGATCACAGATGTTCTGACTGAGGACACAGAGATCAATGCATCAAGCTTCACTTACAGAATTTCCAATGACGAAACAACGTATAACATTCAGTTGAATAAAGATGGAAAAATTTCAACCATCAATGGAAGTACAAGCGGAGTTGCGACGATTTCGGACAGCAACACCGGAAAGACGTACAGCTATCGAGTGGGTGATGCATTCCCGGCAGCCAGCTATGTAAAAGCTAACAAAACAATAACCTGGGATCTGAGCACTTATAAGGATGAAACCTTCGGCTTGCCGGATGGCTGGACTTATACAGTGATGTTCAAGGTTTGGCCGAATCAAAATGCCTATGACAATGCGGCGGACTGGAAAAATGGAACAAAGACCTACAGCGAAAATACAGATGGTGCTTCCGACAAGGGATATGTAAAAGACGGGGATAACTACAAGCTCAAGAGCAATGCCAAAGCAGAGGTGACGTACAAGACTGTTAAGTACGAAACCGGCCAGCAGCCGGAGTACTCCGAAGAGAAGTCCAGTGACTACAGTGAGTATCCAACTATGGCGCTGACTGTGGCACCGATCAAGCTTGAGAAGGTATGGATCGACGGAGCTGCAAACCACAGCGATGAGGTCGTGACCATGCAGATCTCCGGCGGTTCGTCGACACCTACGTCCATTGTACTGAGCAGCACAAATAACTGGACCAAGACATGGTACCTGGCACCGGGCTTAAACGACGGCAGCACGGATCTGGATGCAGGTCATACCTACACCATTTCTGAGCTGAAGGTGACGAAAGGTGACCAGAATGTCACAAACCAGTATAAAGCAAGCTTTAAGCTGAATGGCACAGAAGTGACCACGGCAAGCGTTAAGCCGATGCTGGTGCCGGAAAATTCCACAATCGTCATCAAGGATATGGCGAATAACTCAGCTGCATGGGGTACGAATTACCAGGTGACAACCACAAACACACCGATTCAAAAGCAGTTAATCATTAAAAAAACGGTTGCCGGTACCGGTGCAGTGGTGGATACCGATGGATACAAGTTCACGGTGACAATTAAGAGACCGGATGGCACGGCTCTGACTAACGCAGAAAAGAGCATGATTGAAGGTTGGAATACAGCTAATACCGATATCACTAAAGGCAAAGGTACCGACACCTACACGGTGGTGGTGAAACCGAGTAAGGTAGGCGAGGCTAAGTCAAGCGCAGCGATTCTCCTTCCGGCGGGATATCAGTATCAAATCACCGAGGACAAGTCAAACTGTCAGAACTACAAAACAACTGTCGATGATGTCGATGGAAACGGTATGGCGCAGGCTGCAACGCTGAATACTGACGCCACCGTATCCTTCGTGAATACCTACGACATCCCCGCACCGACGGGTGTGCACCGCGACATCCTGCCGTATGTCATCAGCATGGGCATCGCACTGGCGGGGGCAGCCATGCTGCTTCTCGAAATGCAGCGCAAGAGACGCATGAGTGAGTGACCCGGCAATGGAAGAGAAGACATTAGAACAAGGCGCAAGGGAACCGGAGGGAAATGCCTCCGGACCCGGCGCAGAAGACATTAAACCGAAGGAAATGCCGGCGGGAGAGGATGCGGAGGCCGCGAAGAAGGCCCGGAAGAAACGCAAGCGACAGATCCGGGAGATCAAGAGCTTCTTTCTCCGCCTCGCCGCCATGATCATCATGCTGTACGTCCTCTTCGGCGTCGTCTTCGGCATCAAAGCCATGCCGAACGACGACATGAAGCCCCGGATCAGCGCCGGCGACCTGATGCTCTACTACCGCCTCGAGAACCGCTACGTTGCCAATGACGTCGTTGTCTTCGAGAAGGACGGCAAAACCTACGTCGGACGCATCGTCGCCCAGGCCGGCGACACCGTCGAAATCACCGACAGCGCCAGCCTCGTGGTCAACAACAGCACCATGATCGAGAGCGACATCTACTACAGCACACCCCGGTACGACACCGACGTCACGTACCCCCTCACCCTCGCCGACGACGAAGCCTTCCTCCTCTGCGATTACCGCACCGGCGCCAAGGACAGCCGAACCTTCGGCCCCGTCAAGAAAAGCGAGTTCAAAGGGAAGGTCATCACCGTGGTGAGAAGGTCCAGTATCTGATGGAACCAGGGACGAAAAGTCGGAAATTCGATGCAAGCTTGCTTGCAAAAGAATTTCTGACCTTGAGACCCGCCAAAAACATGAGCAAGCAGCCATTTTCGAAGAAAATGAGCGAATTGCGAATGCTTTTGAGGATTGCGAGAGTGCAAAGCACGAAGC
>CAVJCN010000406.1:0-742 GCA_963647945.1 Absicoccus sp.
GGAATCCCATTTGCAAGACAGGCTTTGGCACAGTCCAAAATCCCCTGAAAGACTATCTTTCCGTTATATTGTGCAACCTCGCTTATGTGAGTGGTTTCCCGGTCAAATTCGGCAAATGGCAGCGCAGGAGAAATCGTAGCCACGAGGAATGCGCCTTTTTCTTTGAAAAGATCGATAATCTCTTCCTCCGGCTTCGCGCCGTGTTCGATGGAATCCACGCCGTTTTCAAGGGCACATTTCACTCCCTCCGGACTTTCCACATGAGCGGCTACCTTAAATCCAAGTTTGTGAGCCTCATCGCAGGCGGCTTTTACATATTCGGGAGGCATTTTCAGTTCCCCCGGCTCGCCCTTTACCTTTGCGTCCAAAACTCCCCCGGTTATCATCAGCTTAATCCAGTCCGGCTTTCCTTCTGCGATTTTCTTTACATACTCTGCGGCTTCCTCGGGGCTGTTTGCCACATAAGCCAGGGAATGGGCCATGTGACCGCCCTCTACCGAAACCGCCATGTCGGAGGCAAGGATTCGCGGCCCCACCAGCTCTTTTTTATTGATTTTGTCCCGAATCTGCGAGTCAAAATTTGCTACGCCGCCGGATGTGCGAATCGTTGTAACACCGCTTAAAAGCTGGGTCTTCGCCGCGTCGGCGCAAATTTTTATTCCTATCTTTCTAAACAGGCCGTTGCTTGTGATGAGTTTCACCAGTTTAACCGGATCCGACTCCTTTTTCTTCGGCTTTCCGC
>CAVJCN010000406.1:796-2482 GCA_963647945.1 Absicoccus sp.
GCTTTCCGCTTGAGGGAAGATGAAGATGAAGATTGATCAGCCCCGGCATAATATATTTGCCCTTCAGGTCTATTTTCTCATAGCCGGAAAGTGCCTCAAACTCCCCGGTGCTTATAATTTTTTCGATTTTTTCCCCATCTGTAAGGATTACCTCGCCTTCGACAGGTTCCATATTTTCCGATCCATCGAGAATAATTCCGTTTATATAAGCATATTTCATGGTGTTCCCGCCTCCTCTTTGCGCTTTTCTTAGTTTATTTTACCACATTTTTTGCCCGAAAAACAGTCTTTGATTTGCGATATGCGAATATATTGTATTCGGAGGTCTTGTGATGAAGAAAATCGAATTTGCCATAGCTTTGATCATGTGTGCATTTCTTGGTGTTTTATTTACAAATTCGGCGCTTCCTGCCGCAAAATCCGCCGCGATCATCGGGGATAGCCGTCAAAGCGTTGCGATACCTATTGTGATGTACCACGGAATTACCGAAAGTTCCGAAAGCAAAAACGAGTATTTTATAAGCCGAAGCCTCTTTGAAAACGACCTGAAATGGTATCGGGACAAAGGCTACACAACGATTCTCCCCTCCCAGCTATACGCCTATGTTGCGGAGGGCTCCCGTCTTCCCACAAAGCCCATTCTTCTTACTTTTGACGATGGTTATTGCAACAATTACACCTACGCCTTTCCCCTGCTCCAAAAATACAATATGAAAGCTGTAATTTCCATTATCGGCTCCGATTCCGATATTTCCTCGGAGGATATATATCGGGTTCCCGCAAGCTGCAACCTTTCCTGGGGCGAAATTGCGCTGATGTCAAAATCCGGTCTTGTGGAGTTTGGAAATCATACATATGATCTGCATCGCATTTCCGGCGGGCGCAAAGGGGCAAACCAAAAGGCAGGCGAGTCTTTGGAAGCCTATCATAAAATTCTGATTGCGGATATCGTGAAAAATCAGGAAAAGCTACGGTTGGCAACCGGCAGCGCGCCTCTGATGTTTGCCTGGCCCTACGGGGCTTACCCCGGGGACGATAGCGGGGATATCGCCCTGAAAGAAGCCGGGATTCTCATGTCTGTAAATTCCTATCAGCACATTTCCACTGTCCGGCAGGGGAACACTGACAGCTTGTTTGGGCTTGGCCGCTATCTCAGGACTCCGTCCTTTGACCTTGAAATTTTGGAAAGCGGGGATTCTTGACCGGAAAACACTGATTTTGCCCGGGAACGCTGATTTTTGTCCGGAAATTATCCGGAAATTGTCTGAAATCTGTCAAGACCTTTTTGCCCGTAAATCTTGCAAGAATGATTTTTTTATGCTATAATCGTGCATAATAATGAGATTAACAGGGAGGTTCACAAATGATAACAGGAAAAAAAGATCGTGGTAATGTTGATGTCAGCGTAACGGTAGATGTTTCTAAAATCGTAAGAAATGCCGCAATCGCAGGGGTTTTGATCGTAGGTATTGTCTTCGGATGCAGCACCTACAAGAAACTGCTGGATTGGGAAGACTGCGACTGCGACTGTAGCTGCTTGGACGAGGAATAGCAAATCAAAGGCTTGCGCCGGCAACATCTCCGGCAGCAAGCCTTTTTTATTTTTTGCTATTCTTTTATATTTTACTGCTTTTATTCGCTTTTGATTGCCTCCAGTGCCGGTATCTTCACCGCCTTGTTTGCCGG
>CAVJCN010000407.1:0-2468 GCA_963647945.1 Absicoccus sp.
TGCTGTTCTTCCAGACCTATAAGCCGCCTATCCTCATTGACGAGGTGCAGAAAGCACCGGAGCTGTTCGAGCAAATCAAAATCATTTGCGACGAGAGCGACGAAAAAGGTCTTATTTGGCTCACAGGCTCACAGCAGTACAATATGATGAAAAAAGTGCGTGAGACCCTTGCCGGAAGAATCGGTATCCTGGAGCTTTATAGCTTATCTGCAAGAGAAAAAGCAGGACTTGTGTTTGATACGGATTTGGATTTTTCGCTTGCCACCTTACAGGCAAGGCAACGCAAACTACCGAAAAACGATGTGGTTCAAGTGTTCAATCACATTTGGGAGGGCGGTATGCCCCAGGTGCAGGGCGTGGATGACGAACTCAGGCAGGAGTATTTCAATTCCTATATCGACACCTATCTGATGCGCGATGTTACCGAAGCAGGGGGCATTACCGACGCCCTTCGTTTCCGCAAATTTCTTGTGGGATGTGCCTCCCTTGTGTCGGAGCAGGTCAATTATACAACGCTGGCAGAGTCTGCTGACATTGCGCCGAGTACCGCAAAGGAATGGCTGAAAGTGCTGGTGGGTCTGCACATCATCTATTTGCTCCCACCCTATTCCAATAACGAACTGAAACGGCTCAGTAAAACACCAAAGCTGTACTTCTGCGACACGGGGCTTTGTGCATACCTTTCCATGTGGCTGACAGCGGACACGCTGCGCAACGGAGCTGCAAGCGGTCATTACTACGAGAACTATGTTGTGATGGAGCTTGTCAAGAACTACGCCTACGCAAAGTCCAAGGTAAACCTCACCTATTTCAGAGATTCCAACGCAAAGGAAATTGATGTGTTCGTTGAGGAAAATAATGTCATTCATCCGCTGGAAATTAAAAAAAGCGCCGCACCCGACCGCCGTGAGGTCAAAAAGTACAGCGTGATTGATAAGGCTTCGCTTACGCGAGGCAGCGGCGGCATCGTCTGTATGTGCCAGGAGCCGATACCGATTGATGCGGATAACTGCTTTATTCCGAGCAATCTGATCTAAACAAGTTTAAGCTGCATAAGTGGGCAGCGCCGTGCCTTCATCATAAGTTCGCTATTTTCGTAAAATCAGTTGTTGTATCTATTTCCGTGGTCACAAAGCATCAGCAGTCCACTCGAATCACCGGTAACATAATGGCAGTTACAGCAATATCCGTCATTCGGACTTTCCTTCATGGTTTCCTTATCGGTAAAGTATTCGCAGCTGTTAAGCGGTGAAACGACCGGGCAGCCGTCCTTGTAGATCGTTCCGCATTTTCTGCCCCCGGCAACCTGATCAAGCTCGTCGTCCGCGAGCTCGCCATCCTGGGGATTGAGCATCGCAAAATATGTATTTGTTTCTTCTTCTGTCAGCTCGATGCCGTTTTCTTTTGCCAGAGCAATCAGCTCTTTTGCGGATTTTGTAAGCTTTGCTTTTTCAAGCAGTTCCGGTGTAAGTTTGCTTTCCATGGTATAAATACTCCTTATCTTAATAAAATCAGTTGTAGCGTCTTTCCTCGCAGAAGCACTGGAGCAGCGCGTCTTCGTAGCGGGCATGTTCACAGTATCTGCAATTATGTATGGCACCGCATCTCACGCATATGTCATAGCCGTCTTCGGTCTTTTTCAGCACGGCGATATGACAATTTTCGCAACGCCAGTGCTCGCAGGAATTGCTTATTGTCACAACGGGTCTGCCGTTGTTGTAGATTGTTCCGCATTTTTCGCCGCCGGAAACGCTGTCAAGCTCGTCGTCATTAAGCTCGCCGGTTTTGTGCAGCTGTGCAAAATATGCATTTGCGCTTTCTGCGGTCAGCTCCACGCCGTTTTCCTTTGCGAGGGAAAAAATCTCCTCTGCGGATTTTGCAAGTTTTGCTTTTTCAATAAGTTCGGGGGTAAGTTTGCTTGCCATAATAAAATCTCCTTATCCGCCGCCTTTGGCTGGCGGCACAAACAGTAATGAAAGTGTTTTACACCTTCAGGTTTTCGTGTTATAATTGATCCAATGATTAAGGCATTCCGGCATCAATATCAGATGCACCCACCCGTTTTGCTGTTGATGTGCAGGTGTGCCTCCAAGTAAATTTGCCCTATCGTATGCACTTGATAAGTTCACTGTTACCCGCATATTTAGTAGCATATTTGCAGTTGGCGCAAACTGAGCTCAGTGTGCAGTTAGGGTCTGAACCGCCGCATATTCTGCAGGTGAATTGCCCGCAGGAATCAAATTTGTCATACACATCTACATAGCATCCGCCGGAAACGCTGTCAAGCTCGTCTTCTGCAAGCTCTCTGCTTTTATACAGCTCGTCAAAATATGTATTTGCTTCTTCTTCTGTCAGCTCGATGCCGTTTTCCTTTGCAAGAGCAATCAGCTCTTCTGCGGATTTTGTAAGCTTTACTTTTTCAATCAGCTCCTGGGTGAATTTGTTTCCCATACTAAATTCTCCTTATC
>CAVJCN010000408.1:0-2464 GCA_963647945.1 Absicoccus sp.
TTGATAAAGTGATTGGCTATGAAACGATCAAAAACGAGCTGCTGCAGATCTGCGATATGATTCACAACAGAGAAGTCTACGAAGAATTGGGAGCCAAGCTACCTCAGGGGATTTTGCTGTACGGCGATCCGGGACTCGGTAAAACCCTTATTGCAAAGTGCTTTATAGAAGAAAGCGGTCTGAAATCTTATGTTGTTCGGAGAAATAAGGGTAACGACGACTTTATAGGGGATATTACGGCTACTTTCCAAAAGGCACGGGAAACCGCCCCCTGCATTGTCTTTCTTGATGACATGGATAAGTTCGCCAACGAGGACAGCAACCATCGTGATGCGGAAGAATATGTGGCGGTTCAATCCGGTATCGATGAGGTAAAGAACTGTAATGTGTTTGTTCTTGCGACTGCAAATGAGATGTGGAAGCTACCAAACTCCCTTGTGCGGTCAGGTCGTTTTGACCGAAAAATTGAGGTTCAGTGCCCTACCGCTAAAGATGCCGATGAAATCATTAAACACTATCTCTCGGACAAAAAGGTTGCCGAAAACGTTGACATGGACGACCTTTCGAAGATGATCAGCTACAGCTCCTGTGCCGAGCTTGAGACTATACTGAATGAAGCCGCAATCAGCGCTGCTCACGCAAGAAAAAGCAGTATTGAAATGGATGATTTTGTAAAATCCGTTCTGCGGATGCAATATGACTCACCAGATAATTTTACAAAAACATCCGCAGAAGATATGAAGAAAACAGCACTCCACGAAGCGGGACATCTTGTTGTGTCCGAGATTCTTTGTCCGGGAAGTGTGGGACTTGCCTCCCTCCGTTCTACCGGCAGAGACTCCACCGGCGGCTTTATTCACCGATGCAAGGAGCTTTCCAGAAGACCCCATTACGTCCTTGTATCTCTTGCGGGGAAGGCGGCTGTTGAGCTTTATTACTCCGATACCATTGCGAGCGGCTGCACAACCGATATAAACCGTGCCTTCAACTGCATTAGAGATGGCATTTCGGAGAATGCAACTCTCGGTTTCGGAATGATTGATGTGGCTACACCAAGAATTTCGAATACCTCGGAGAATATGAATTCCAGAAACGAAGCCGTCACCCATGCAGAGCTTGAACGCTATATGCTTAAAGCGAGGGAAATTCTTCAAAAAAATAAGGGGTTCCTCGAAAAGGCTACCGCTGCACTTATTGAGAAGGAAACGCTGCTTCACTCTGATGTTAAAAAAATCAGAGAAAGCTCCGTTATCACTGAGGTGGCCGTATAAGGCCGCCTCGAGAATTATGATATAGCAAAGCAATGCGCTGAAACCGGCGTATTGCTTTGCCATGGTAATATGACTGCATACCATTTAAAAAAATAAGGAGCGATGAAACATGAAAATTGAAGTTCAGTATTTCCCGATTGAAAATTGCAGCGGAAACTTATGTAAAATCGTTGTGGAAGCTACCGACTATGGCTCTGCGGCGCAGATTGTTATGAATATGTTTAATATACCGCAGCGAAACATTTTTGCGGTAAATACATATATGGGGTGACGGAAAATGCTGTCTGAAAAGCTTATAACGGAAGAAAAAATTAAGGCCATTTGTAAAAATGACAGGACCTTATTCCAAAAGGGTGCGGTATTTGGCAAGATTACCGTTCTGAATTCGGATTTATGCGGCTCCATGCTTTGTGGTCCGGTTACTTTTTTAGGACATACAGACAGTTACGAAATGCTTTTCTGCAGCGGTAATGGTCGATACTATTTTACAGTGCGTGACGGTTGGGGTGTAGAAGATAATTGTTTTTATGCTTTGTCAATCGGCGCAATCCGTCGCGATTTCAAAAAGCCTGTTACAGTTGAGGATATCGAATATTCGGTTAATCATCCCAAAGAGCCCAAAAGCACTTATTCGGCACTGTCAATCGGAATGAAACTGAAAGACGATAGGGAAATTCTGAAGGTACTGAAGCAGTATAAGGCAGTAAACTCACTCGCAAAATCAAACAATCAAAATAGCGAAACAAATAGCGTTACAGATTTAGGTTCGCAAATGTATAGGGATATAGTGTCAGATCTGTCCATGGTATCCACAGCTCAGCTTGTGAAGGAACTTTCAAAAAGAGAAGCCGTTCAAAAGCTGAACGTCGAGCCGTATCAATCCTACAAGATCAAAATCGGCAGACGCAGAATTTCCGGTACCGGTCCGGTTGCTATTTTAAGAGTCTGGGACTAATTTTGTTATGTAATATTTTTATAAAACGAGGAATAAACATGCTTTTCTTTTCCACTCTTCTAAAATCCAATTCCCAATATTCATTGTCAGCGGAAAATCTGTTTTCCGCTTTATCCGACTGCGGCGAAAAATTCACTTTTTTTGACGGATCAAAGGATATCTGGGCAAGGGATTATATGCCTGTTAAAACAAAAAGCGGTAAGTATATATCGTTTCGGTACGAGCCGAATTATCTGGC
>CAVJCN010000409.1:0-2452 GCA_963647945.1 Absicoccus sp.
CGATTGGGTAGATTAACTTGTAGTTCTTCGCCGCCTCGTTAAGCCCCGAAGCGTCTGTATTTAAAAGAATTGCCATTTGGTCGATGAAGGCTCCGGTACCGCCGGCGCAGGTTCCGTTCATTCGCTGTTCTACCGTATTTCCAAAATAGGTAATCTTTGCGTCCTCGCCGCCAAGCTCGATGACCACATCGGTCTCCGGTATGAGTCTTTGCACCGCAAGGGAGCAGGTAACAACCTCCTGCTCGAATTTTGCGCCGATTTTGTCCGCGAGGGAAAGGCCTCCGGAGCCTGTAATTACGGGGCGTACCGCGATGTCGCCTTTTTCCGCTAAAAGTTCTTTTAAAAGCTCGCTCACCTTGCTGAAAACGCTGGACATATGCCGTTCGTACCTGCGGTAAACGATTTCTCCTCTTTCGTTGATTAAAACTAATTTTACAGTTGTTGAGCCGATATCAATTCCCAGTTTCATATTCTGCCACTTCCTTGTCAGTATGTCATTTCTTGTATAATAAAATATACTTTTTGACACCTTAATTCTAACACTAAAGGGCGTTAAATCTCTGCTAAATATTTTGGAAAAACTACAAAAACAGCCGCTTCCGCGGCTGAATATTTACAAATTTTCAATTTCCTTTTTGTATAAGTGGCATAGCATAATCGCGCTGTATGTCAAGCCCAAGATTTCGGCAAGTGGGAAAGATGCCCATGAAAGGGTTACTCCGCCGATTCTGATAAGGATATATGCCAGCGGAAGTATGCCGATAAGCTGTCTTATCAGCGAGCAGCAAAGGCTGTATACCCCGTGCCCCGTTCCTTGGAAAAGGGTTCCGGTGATGATGCCGAATGCCGCAGGAATGAAGCAAATGCTTATGATTCTCAGCGCCGGTACGCCGATTCTGAGCATCTCCTCCGAAGCCTTGAACATCAAGAGAAGCTGGGTAGGCATCAGCTGGAACAGAAGCGTTCCCAGCGCCATTACCACCAGAGCAACTTTCAGCGCCTCTTTGTAGGCTTCCATCAGCCTTGCTTTGTCCCTGGCACCGTAGTTGTAGCCGATAATCGGCATCGCTCCCTGGTTAAGCCCGAACACCGGCATGAACACAAAGGATTGAATCTTGAAGTACACTCCCAGTACCGCCACCGCAGTGGTGGAGAAATCTACCAGAATCTTGTTGTAGAAAATTATCATTCCGGAGCCGATTGACTGCATTACGATTGACGGCAAACCTACTTTGTATATGTCCGCAACGATTTTCCAGTCCACCTTGAAGCCCCGTATCGTCAGCGTTACAAGGTGGTCGCCCTTGAATGTGATGACTGCACCCACGGTCATTCCGCAAAACTGTCCGATTACCGTTGCAATGGCAGCTCCCGCCACGCCCATTTCCGGCGCGCCCAGAAGCCCGAAGATGAGTATCGGGTCTAAGATAACATTAACTATCGCACCTGTAAGGCTGCAAATCATCGGGCCGATCATGTTGCCCGTGGCTTGCAGGATTTTTTCAAATACCGCCTGAACATTGAGAAAAAGGGAGCCGATACACACGATTGCCATGTATTTTACCGCCTCATCGTAGATGTAAGTTCCCTTTTCGGCATAGCTTGAAACGAAAACTCCCGTAAAGAAAACCCCTATTACCAGAAATACCAGATAATTCAACAGACCGATCCTAAGGCCGGTGCTTGCCGCCTGGTCGGCTTCCGCCTGCTTCTTTGCCCCCAGTTTTCTTGCTATGAGGGAGTTTATTCCCACCCCGCTGCCTACGGAAAGGGCGATAATCAGCATTTGAATCGGATTTACGATTGAAACCGCCGTAAGGGCATCCTCGCTTATCTGGGCAACGAAAATGCTGTCTACTATATTATACATTGCGGATATGGTCATGGACAAAATCGCCGGCCATGCCATGTTCAGCAATAATTTTTTTATGGGCATGACTCCCATCTTGTTTATTCGTTCTTTTTCTTCCATTTCGCTTAATTTTTCTTTTTCTTTCATCCTTACCTCTTTCTTTTCCTTCTGCTTTTTTATTTTCTCCTTAAATAACAAAAAAATATTATATAACAGCAGGTTTACAAATTCAAGATTTATGATATGATATTCATTGTGAAGTTTTGGTGATGTGCCGGAACTTGCATTTTTATTTTGAAAGGATAATTTATGGCTACAAGATTTGAAGAAATAGAAGCAAGAAGAATTTTCGGGGTGATTTCCCACCCGGACGCAGGAAAAACCACTCTGACGGAAAAATTGCTTTTGCACGGCGGCGCAATTCGGGAAGCAGGCACCGTAAAGGCCCGGAGAAACAGCAAATTTGCCACCTCCGACTGGATGGAAATTGAGAAGCAAAGAGGGATTTCCGTCACTTCCTCCGTTATGCAGTTTGAATACGCGGGGAAGAAAATCTCCATTATGGACACCCCCGGTCACAACGATTTCGGCGAGGACACC
>CAVJCN010000410.1:0-2441 GCA_963647945.1 Absicoccus sp.
GGATGGTGAAGATATTGTTTTCCATCGCCACCGCAAAGCCCTCCTTTGCGCTGATTCTGATGTCCAGGTAGTCCTTGGTAATCTCGAAATCCTCGCCGTCCAGGTTCATGGTAACCTTGCCTTCCTCCTCAATCTTGGCGATAAGCTCCTTAGGGTTTACCTTTGCCACCTCGGCTCCGAATGCCTTGATCTTTGCTCCCAGAACAGGGCCCGCCGCCTTGAAATTAGGCTTCAATGAGAAGTTCATGTATTTGTCAAGGTCTTTTTCAAATACCACTTTCTTGACATTGAGTTCTTCTTCGATGAGCGGCGTAAGGTCGCCGATAATTGCCTCGTATTTTCCGTCAACCAGAACTTCCGAAAGGGGCTGTCTTACCTTGATTCTTTCCTTTTCACGGGTTCCTCTGCCCAGTGCTACGAGGGCTCTTACGATGTCCATTCTTTCCTCAACGCTCTTGTCCACCAGCTCCATGTTTGCCTTAGGGAAGTAGGCAATATGAACGGTGTCCTCTCCCGTGAGGTTGGTGTAGATCTCGTCTGCGATGAACGGTGCGATCGGGGCAATGAGCTTCGCAACTCCCACGAGGATTTCGTATGTAGTCGCATAAACGCTCTTCTTGTCCTCGGTCATTTCCTCCGCATAGAATCTGCGGCGAGCACGTCTGATGTACCAGTTGGAAAGGTCTTCCGTAACGAAGTCCGTGATGGCTCTTACGGTCTTCATGTGGTCGTAGGCGTCCATATATTCCGTCACATCGGCGATGAGCTTGTTGTATTTGCTGAGGATCCAGCGGTCAAGTTCCGGTCTTTTTGCGTAGTCCACATCAAATTTTCTCGGATCGATATCGTCCTGATTTGCGTAGAGAACGAAGAAATTATATACATTTCTAAGGGTTCCGAAGAACTTACTTACGGTATCCCCAAGGCCCTCTTCGTCAAATTTGGTCGGCGTCCATGCCGGAGAAACCGAGAGGAGATACCATCTGGTAGCGTCTGCGCCGTATTTGTCCAGCATCTCAAAAGGCGAAACGGTGTTTCCCTTGTGTTTGGACATCTTCTTGCCCTCTTTGTCGAGAATCAGGTCGTTTACCAAAACATTCTTGTAAGGCGCACAGCCCTTTACGATGGTGGAAACTGCCATCAGGGAGTAGAACCAGCCTCTGGTCTGGTCGATGCCCTCGCAGATGAAATCCGCCGGGAACAGCTGATCGAAATCCTCCTTGTGTTCAAACGGATAGTGCCACTGGGCGAAAGGCATGGAGCCGGAGTCGAACCAGCAGTCCATAACCTCCGGGATTCTGTGCATTACCCCGCCGCATTCCGGGCAGGTAAGGGTCACATCGTCCACATAAGGTCTGTGCAGCTCGATGCTCTCGTCGATTTTTTCGTTGGCAAGCTCCACCAGTTCCTTCCGGGAACCTACGCAGTGCAGATGTCCGCACTCGCATCTCCAGATCGGAATCGGCGTTCCCCAGTATCTGGAACGGGAAATTGCCCAGTCCTTTACCTCGGCAAGCCAGTTTCCGAAACGCTTTTCCCCTACAAAATCAGGGTGCCAGCTTACGGTATTGTTGTTTGCCACAAGCTGGTCCTTGAGCTTGCTCATCTCGATATACCAGGACGGCTTTGCGTAGTAAACCAGCGGCGTATCGCATCTCCAGCAGTGCGGATAGTTATGCTCTAATTTTTCTTTTTTGTAAATTTTATCGTCTTCCGCAAGGTATTTGATGATTTCCACATCAAGTCCCTCTTCCATTACAAAATGGCCCTTCCACGGGGTTTCGGTGTATTCGCCCCTTTCGTCAACAGGCTGAAGCACCGCCAAATTATATTTGCGGCCGCACTGATAGTCGTCTTCACCGAAGGCAGGAGCGGTATGAACGATTCCTGTTCCGTCCTCCGTGGAAACATAGTCCATGCAGGTTACGATAAAGGCGTTCTTGCCTTTTTCCGGGGTGCAGAACGGCATGAGCTGCTCGTATTCCCAGTATTCCATTTGGCTACCCTTAAGCTCTTCGAGAACCTCGTACTCGTCTTTTCCCAAAACCTTTGCGCAAAGTCCCTTTGCCAGATAGAAAATATTTCCCGCATTGTCCCCGGAGGTCATCTTAACCTTTACATAGTCGATGTCCGGGCCTACCGTAAGGGCGATGTTGGATGCCAGAGTCCACGGGGTTGTGGTCCATGCCAGGAAATACTCGTTATCCGTGCCTTTTTTCTTGAATTTGCAGGTAAGGGTATTTACCTTGACCATCTTATACCCTTGCGCGACTTCGTGGGAAGCGAGTCCCGTTCCGCATCTCGGGCAGTAAGGCAAAATCTTATAGCCCTCGTAAATGAGGCCCTTGTCAAAGGCTTGCCTTAGAATCCACCAGCCCGTTTCGATGTAGTCATTGTCCAGTGTGATATATGGGTTGTCCATGTCTGCCATATATGCCATG
>CAVJCN010000411.1:0-2432 GCA_963647945.1 Absicoccus sp.
GCCACCACCGATGTACACGCGGTGACCGAGGATTCCGATGCGGTTGCCAGAATTTTGACGGCGCCGGAGCCAAAGGCAAAGAGAACCGTAGAGGGCGACCTGGGTGTTTATGTAAACCGCCTAAAGGTGATCGAGTCCATCGGAGAAGAAAAACTCAGAAAAGAATGCGAAGAAAAGCTACATATAGATCTTGACAAAACCCTCGAAACCTACGAGGCAATCCCGAAAAACGAGAATGAATTCAAGCTGGTGGAAAGGCTGACGGAAGAAGCCGTTTTGCGGGCAGTGGAGCGCCACGCAGGAACGATCCGCTATGTGTACGGGCCAACAGGAAGACAAACCCTGGCAGAGGGCAAAGACCTTACCCAGATAAAATATATCGTCGGCACCGGGGGTGCCCTCACAAGACTGCCACACAGGGTGGAAATCATGGAGGAAATCGCCCGGGACAACGAAACGGGCATGAAACTTTATCCGCCGGAATCTGTAAAAATCCTGGTGGACAACGACTACATCATGGCATCGCTAGGGGTTCTTTCCAAAACCCACAGGCAGGGGGCAATCAAACTTCTGTCAAAGAGCCTCGGCATGGAACTCAAAGAAAACGAGCATGTTATAAACAAGGCGGCGTTTATCGAGGAACTTCAAAGGCTTTCGGCGGCCCGCAAGGCAAAGGACGAAGAAACGAAAAAGCACATCGAAGAAATGGAAGCCATGGGCTACGACCTGACCGACTACAAGGAAGCCCTTGCGGAGCAAATCGGCGGAGCTACCAAAGAGGAAGTTGAAGCCGCAAAAAAGGAAGCGCTGCGCAGTGACCGTTCCATGAAAAAAGGCGCGGACTTAGTTGAAAATGCATGGGCGGCCCGGGGGAATATCCAAAGCGCCTCGGCGGGAGATGCCAAGTCGCAGCCGGACGGTCAAAGCACCTCAGCGGGGGCTGCCAAGCCGCAGCCACAGGATGGCTACGACCCCACCCAACATGTGATGCGTGCCTGCGGCGAGGTGGACGGCAGACCGAATTGCAACCGCGAGTGCTGGTCTTGCATGAGGACGCATTGCCCGTACCGCGACCAAAACGCCAAAAGACCTTAGACTTGTCTTTTTCATCCGAGGCGTTGTTGGCTACGGCGCTCTGCGGTACTCACATACCGCAATGTATGCTGCGTTCCTCAACGCCTTGCCGCCTAGCCTCGAACGGAAAATCCTGCGTCTACAGTGAGCTTATTCTTTGCCCGAGGCGTTGTTGGCTACGGCGCTCTGCGGTACTCACATTAATTTATTTTTTCGTCCGCCGCGGTGTCAGCTGCGGCACACAATAACAGAAAGGAAGAGAAAAATGTATCCCAGACTTGTAATTGACTTAAAGAAGTTAAGAAGTAATTTGGATGCCTGCGCCAAAATCGTAAAAGAGGACGCAGATGCAAGCCTGATGATCGTGACGAAGGGACTTTGCGCGGACAAAGAGTTGGCTGGCATGATTGCCACCCATCCGGCGGTGGACTTTATGGCGGATTCCCGGGTCGCAAACATCAAAACCTATGCGGATGAGGCAAGGGCCAACGGCAAAAAGACGGTTCTCCTCAGAATCCCCATGCACTGCGAGGTGGGCGAGGTTATAAAATATGTAGACCTCAGCTTCAACTCGGAGCTTTCCACAATAAGACTCCTCAATGAAGAGGCAAAGAAAGCCGGCATGACCCACAACATTTTGCTTATGATCGACATGGGCGACCTCCGTGAAGGCATTTTCTACCAAAACGAGGAACTGATTTTTGAAGCGGTTTCCGAGATTTTGACCATGGAAAATATAAACCTCTACGGTGTGGGGGTAAACCTGACCTGCTACGGCGCAATCATTCCTAAGCAGGATAACCTGGGCGGACTTGTGACCATTGCCCGCAAAATCGAAGAAAAATTCGGAATCAAACTGAACATGATTTCCGGCGGAAATTCCAGCTCCATTTACTTGGTATGGAAAGAGGGGCTTCCGGCGGGCATAAACAACCTAAGACTGGGAGAATCCTTCCTGCTGGGAAACGACACGGCTTATGGCGAAACGGTTCCGGGCTGCGTCCACGATACCCTTACGCTGGAGGCACAGATTGTCGAGCTTAAAGAAAAACCTTCCCTTCCGATTGGGGAGGTAGGAGTTGACGCTTTCGGTGAAAAGCCGTATTACGAGGACAGAGGAATAATGAAACGCGGAATTATTGCCGTCGGGAAACAGGACACGGATCTTGGCGGAATGATTCCCCTCGACCCGCAGATTGAAATTATGGGAGGCTCTTCAGACCACACGATTCTCGACCTGACCCGGGCAGACAGGGAGTACAAAATCGGGGATATCGTGGCATTCACGGTGGAATACGGCGCAATGCTCAAACTTGCCACCAGCCGTTATGTGGAAAAAGCCTATATAAAATAAAGCA
>CAVJCN010000412.1:0-2427 GCA_963647945.1 Absicoccus sp.
GCCTTGCGGGCTTTCTCGTGCTGGCTTATGTTTCGTACCTGCTGGTTCCGGCGGGGGATGACACCTTTTTCGGCTGGAGAGTTTACGCTTTCGGTGCTTGCGGGCTGGTAGTGGGCACGCTTCTGCAAAAACAAAAACTTCCGGTAAACAGCGTCACCATAACGATTTTCACATTTGTGACGACGGTTATCCTCTACGGGGGTATAATGAACATGGCGACTATGTTTTATACGATAGGCTTTGACATCAATTTCAATTCGCTGCGGCTCCTTTATATTTCGGGGCTGCCCTACGACCTGACCCACGGTGCGCTGGCATCGGTATGTATGTTTTTCATCGGCCATCCGATGATAAAAAAAATAGAAAGAATAAAGATAAAGTATGGTATTTACAGGTGATGGAGGTTAAAAATGGGAAAAGAATTTGTACAGGTAAACACAGAAAATTTTAAGTTTTTTCAGCATAAGGCTTGCGAGTTTTTTCCTTGCCACGAAACAGAGGACAAGGAAAATTTTAACTGCCTGTTCTGCTATTGCCCTCTTTATGCGCTGGGAGAAAACTGCGGCGGAAACTTCGAGATGACAGATTTCGGGTTCAAGGACTGTTCGGGCTGCATGTTGCCACACAAGCGGAATAATTACGACTATATTTGCAGTCGGTTCCAGGACATCGTGGAATTAACGAAGCAAAACAAGGGATGATGCGGATGCGGCAGGCAAAATAAGTGGTGTATGCATTGAAACAAGCCTCCTTTCGTATAATTTAAAAAACGAAAAGGAGGCTTTTTATGAAATCAGCTGCAAAAACGGAGGCAAAATCGTTAGCAGAGGCAAAATCGTTAGCAGTGGCAAAATCGCTAGCGGAGGAAAAATCGTCGGCAGAACCTCGGGCAAGATTGGTAATCGTGGGAACCGGTGCAATGGGAAGGACGCTGCAGGAACTTGCGGAGGAAGAGGGGGATTTTGCGGAAATTGCCATGGTAGAACCTATGGATGAAAGCCCCTGGCCGGCATGGAAAGCGGATCTTCTCATAGATTTCAGCCATCCGAAGGCGATTCTTGGGATTTACGAGTATTGCCGCAGCTTTGGAGGGGGGATCCCGGTGGTGCTGGCGACTACGGGATACGGTGCCGCGGAAGAGGAAATAATTAAACTGCTTGGAAAAATTTGCAAAATAGAACGAAGCAGCAATTTTTCCCAGGGAATCGCAGCGGTGAACGAGATGGTAAAATTGGCGGCAAAGATGCTGGAAGGCAAGGCGGACATCAGATTATTTGAGAGCCACCATACCTTGAAAAAGGACGCTCCCGGCGGAACCTGCAAAACCCTTTGCCAATACGCGGGAGTTTCTCCGGAGGAATACGGCGAAAAGGTTGCCTTCCTAAGAATGGGAAACCTGTGCGGCGAACATTCAGTCTACTTTGCCATGGAGGACGAATTGATTGAAGTAAGGCATACCGCATATTCAAAGAAAATCTTTGCGGCGGGGGCCCTTTCCGCAGGCAAAAAAATGATTGCTTGCAAAGAGGGCGATTTAGGTGTATGATACCTTAGCAAGGGGCAAAACACAGGAGGAAAAAATGGAAATCGAGTTGAAATATCTTTTTGAGGACGAAACTTTAAAGGACGCGATTTTTAACGACAAGTATATACAGAAAATCATGGATGAAGGCTCCGAAGCGGTGATTCCTATGCGAGCAATCTATTTGGACACGGCGGATGGCGCTCTCATGGAAAAGGAAATGGCATTTCGGGCAAGATTTGAAGGCTCAAAGTGCGTTGCCACCCTTAAATGGGGCGGAAGCGCGGAGGAAGGCCTTCATGTCCGGGGCGAGCTGAATGTGGCGGTGGAGGAGGATTTTGCAGATAATCCGACTATCGAAGTGTTCAGAGGCAGCGAGATATATGATGAAATTGCAGCTGCGGTGGGCAGCGAAAAGCTGATTCCGGTGATGGAAATGGACTATGTACGCAGAGAAGCGAGGGTGGATACAGGATCTTCCATCAGCGTTCTTTCCGTAGACCAGGGCAGGATCAAGACCGCAAAGGGCGAATTGCCGATTTTGGAGCTTGAAATAGAGCTTTATACCGGAGATCAGGAGGATATGATTGCTCTGGGACGAAAATTAGAGGAAAAATATCACTTGAAACCGGGAAATCGCAGCAAATATCAGCGGGGCTTGGAAATTTTGGGCTTTGTATAAAATGCTAAAGCGGAAATTAACTTTTTACTTCACCACCAAATTGAGGCTCTGCCAAAAAACCAAAACATATTTAAACCCAGCCTCGTACTCATTTAGTGATGTATGAAGTCAGAATTTAATAAGTAAAGTAAACTAAAATAAACTCAAATGAATGGAAAAGTTGGAACTTTTGGCAGGATTGCTGAAAATCTCCAACTTTTTTCTTTTTTTGCCCATGATTTGC